>JBILGL010000019.1:0-19054 GCA_044351075.1 Isosphaeraceae bacterium
TGTCGAATCAGAAGACCTGATGCGCAATATTCCTACGCTTCGACGGGTGGCGGTGCTTGCCCCAATGCTCGGGCTGTTGGGCTCACTTATGATGATTGGCCGCCTGCTTCAAACACATGATGCCAAGTTGGTGGAAGAAACCTGGACAACCATTCTAGCCCAGGGCCTTTTACCCCTCACCGGCGGTGTGCTGATTGCTGTGCTTGCCCTGATTTCATACGATGGATTGAGCATCAAAGTTGCCAAATACGCTAGCCGTCTCGAAAAACTTGGTACGCGATTAGTAGATCAAATCGCCATGGCAACGCCTCCGCCTGAGCCGAAACGGATGCTCGAGCCGCCTGCTTTGCCTTTGCCCAGGCCCCATGTGGCCGATCTTCAGCCCCGTCGAGAAAAGCGTAAGCAATATGCGGATACCGATATCAATTACGACGACGAAGACGATTATCAGCCCCGGCGCAGGTCTTCCGCCGGCCGTCGTCGCAAGCCCACAGACCCGATCGATCTGGATGATATCGATTAATTTCGTTCAGAGCTTTTGATGAGCTACCCGACAAGTCGAATCTTTTTTGAAACCGCCCTGATCGCCGCTTCAGGGCTTTTTTTCATTCTGATTTCCTTCATAAATCCCCTCAGATTGCATCGAGTTCCTCAGGTGCGTCTCCTGCATTTTTATCTCGGTGAACAAGGGGCCCGACTCTTTTTAGCCTTCACAGGACTGGCCCTGATTGCATTTGCTGCTGGCGTGAGGCTTGCGAAAAGCTGAAAGACCGGGAACAATAAGCTTTCGACTCGTAAATGAAGACCTGAGACGACCGATCATCAGGAGAAACCCCGGCCATGCCGAAATACTGGCTTTTCAAGTCTGAGCCCGACTGCTTTTCCTACGACGACCTCGAGAAAGCGCCTGCCCAGACCACCGGTTGGGACGGCATTCGTAACTATCAGGCAAGAAACTTCCTGCGAGACGACGTCAAATATGGTGATGGCGTAATTTATTACCACTCGAACGCCGAGCCGCCGGGCATGGCGGGCGTGGCCGTGGTGGTAGAGGAATCGCATGCGGATCCCACTCAATTCGACCCCAAAGCCGACCATTTCGACTCTAAAAGTGATCCAGCCAGCCCCACTTGGGTACAGGTGGGAGTGAAAGCAGTTGCCAAAGCACCCAAAGAGGTCAGTCTGCCGGAAATGAGGCAGGAGAAAGCACTTGATGGCTTGGAATTGCTGAAACGAGGCTCGCGGCTATCGGTACATCCCGTTTCGCCGGAACACTGGGAAATACTCATGAAAATGGCAGGTTTCAAGCATGACCCACATGCGCAGTGGCTCGACGACAATGGCTTGCTGGGAAATGCCAAGCCAGCCAAGTCGCCGAAAACGGTGGCTTCCAAAAAAGCCGCCAGTGGCAAAAAAATGGCGAAATGAAATCCAATCCAATTCAATCGACAAAATACAATTCCAATTGAAAGGCAATTACAATGAAAAGCTCAATCGAACATGTGGCGCTCTTTGCCGACGATCTTGAAGCCTCACGCGACTTCTTTATGCGAGTTTTTGGTATGCGGGTGGTACTTGATAACAGCAAAGCGCCTGTGCGTGGCTATTTTCTGGCCAATGAAAGTGGTTCCGTGCTGGAAGTGATTGAACGGCCCAAAGGCGAAACAAATGCTAATCAGCGATTTGTCTGCCATGTGGCGTTTGCCGTTGACGATGTTGCCGCTGCACAAAAGGCTATTGAAGCGGAAGGGCTTGTATTTGAAACCGATACGGTGGTGGATACCCCGGAATTTCAAACAGCGTTTTTTCGTGACCCGGAAGGTAACCGATTGCAGATCCTCAAACGGCTGAAGCCACTCGTCTGACTGATTTCTTTATGCCATCCGATCATGTCAGTCATTTGCCGCCACTGGCCCGAAGTGTGCTTGACCTTGTTGGTCAGACGCCTATGCTTGAGCTTTGCCGATTGCAACAGAAGTTGCAATTAACAGGGCGATTGCTTGTCAAATGCGAAATGACAAACCCGGGGCTTTCGAAAAAAGATCGAATCGCCGTCTGGATGATTCGTGAGGCAATCAAATCAGGTGAATTGTTGCCTGGGCAGACTGTCGTTGAAATGACCAGTGGTAATACCGGCACAGGTCTGGCTCTGGCATGTGCGGCACTTGGTCACCCGTTTGTCGCCGTGATGTCCCGGGGCAATACGGCCGAAAGGGCTGCGCACATGAGGGCTCTGGGAGCAGAAGTGGTGATGGTCGATCAATCAACAGGCTCATTGCCGGGGCAAGTCACTGGCGATGATCTAAAACTTGTTGAATTTGCAGCAGATACAATTACATTTGATCGAAAGGCTTGGAAGGCTGGCCAATTTTCGAATCAGGCAAATATTTTGGCCCATGAAATGACAACTGGGCCGGAAATATGGCGACAAGCGGGTAGCGAGATCGACATTTTTATCGACTGCCTTGGCACTTCCGGCACTTTTACAGGTATTGCTCGCTATTTAAAGTCACAAAAGCCGGAATTGCAATGCTATGTAGTTGAACCTGAAAAGGCTGCGGTATTGCAATCGAATGAGAAAATACAATCGCAAGGCAGCCATAAAATTCAAGGTGCAGGCTACGCCCGGAGCGATGAAAATCTACCTTTATTTGACCGGTCACTGGCCGATGGTTTTATTAAAGTGACGGATGAAAAGGTGATTGAATATACCCGACTTTTGGCCCGGACAGAAGGTATTATGGGTGGCTATTCCACGGGGGCTCATCTTGCGGCGGCAGTTGAATTATTACAAACCACTGAAAAAAATCGCACGATTGTATTTCTTGCCTGCGATTCCGGGCTGAAATACCTTTCAACAGATCTTTTCGAAAGATAATTCGATCATTCTCATCTACGCCAAAGTTCAAAAGTTCTACCCGTCCAGATGAGCTTAAAACCCTGCTTTTTCCAGACATCCTCTGGTTGCATTTTCCTGTTAATAAATACGTGTTTAATATGATCAGGAACTGCCCCAGGCCAGCCTTTCGGCTTATTGACATCCATAACATAACTGTAAAGAAATCTTCGGCTTGAAAGCGGAGCGGTTAGTTCATAAGGGGCAACGACACCATCTTCAGGGCTGATATTATCGATCTCCTGCCAGATTTTTGCCACGTCAGTATCCGGCATCCGGTCTGGTATGCCTTTGAGTAGAGTTTGCATTTGAATTTGACCAGAAATCAAAAAAACGATCGTAGTCAGCCAGATACCGCCTCTGACCAGAACTCTACTCGCTTTTGATAAATGCAATTGTGACCAATTCCAGATATTACACCAGCCAATTATTCCAGCTGCCAGACCCATAACAACAAAAGGGACGCAGTATCGCACATGGTGCCACTGCTCGCTGCCTGTAAAACGAATTGCCCATTTGCCGGAAGCCAGTGTCCAGACCCATGGCAAAGCAGTTAAGGCCGCTCTGGGTGCGAATAATGCAATGATTACCCACGCCGATAAACCAACCCAGAGAAAATCCCACGTGGTTTTGATCGTTTCAATTAATGCCGGACGCGGTCCCCCAAATTGATTCATGAATTGCTGCGGCGCACTTCGGCCAATATTGAGCCTGAGGTAAAGGAGAAATCCAACGCAGAACCAGATTAGACCGACAAAAATAATGGCTATCCGCCAATTTAATGTTTTGTCGATTGATTCTGGCCTTTTCGCTGGAATAATTGCCATCGTTGGGATGACCATCGCCCATTCCTGCCTGCAAAATAAAAGCCCGATAATACCAAGTGCAAACCACCATGCTTGTCGCATACGCCAGCCATTTACGGCGATGATAGCAAATGGAATTGCAATTTGCATTTCACGAAAATCGTTTATGGACAATGGTATCAAGATAGGTATTAATATTATCAGTAAGAGACCCATCAGCGTTGCCGTTTTACTACCGGATTCGTCGAGCAAAAATTTGGCAGAAGCAGGAAGCAGTAAACAGAAGAAAATACAATTGAGATATAAAAGTGTGGTTGGCTCGGGCCTCAAATAATAAACAGGAATAATGCAAAATCGTAGAGGGCTGAGATAATTCATCTTCCAGACGGAAGGCCCTTCTGTAGCGTAACTTGCAATTGGCCGAACGCTGAGCGTTTCATCACCGAAGCAGACAGCCCAGAACCATTGGTTGTAATAGGCCAGATCCCACGACCATCCTGATTCAAACGCATGGAATTGCTGCCAGGCTACGTAACAAGTGATGGTTGTAAGGAGTAAGTAGCTTCCCCAGATAAAAAGCCAGAATAAGAGAATAGAGCGGTTTTTCATGGTCTTTATGTCTGATTGTTGGAGATGAAGTTTAGGTTGTTAAACCTCACTAAATCAGTTTACCAAAATTGAAATTGCCTGCAAAACCTTGCATGCCGATTCCAACCCTGCCAGGAAAATATTTTAGAGCAGTTGAAGCGATTTTTTCTCTATATTGTAAATTTAGGGCTGCCGGATTTATCTGATGTATTGAAGCAGGTAATTCGGTTCGCCTTGTGCGGCTACCATTTTGCGAACCATCGCCTTCGATAAAATGATCAATCACAACGGCATCAGCTACTTGTGAGAGTTGCTGAAAAAAACGGTCTGGATTTTCTATTGGCAAGAGCGGAGCCACGGTAATTACAACCCTCAGGCCAAGCTCTATTAGTGATTTTGCCGCCTGTATTCGCTTTATGATTGGAGAGAAATGCCCAGGTAGGCCGGGAAGTCGATCAATATCTGTTTCAATCGTAAGATGCATGCGAAGTTCCATCTTCTGGTTGAGTTGAAACAGCAATTCTGAAAACTCGGCGACCAAATGACTATGCGTTTGAATAATCAGTAAATCCGGTGGCATTTCCATCATTGATTCGAGAATTGACCGGCTTACGCCTAACTGGCGTTCCTGAGGCGGAAATGGTTCGGTCGAGCTGGAAAAAAAGATCGACATTTTGCCCCTGTTTCGCCTTGCCCAACCAAGTTCCTTTACATAACTTTTTTGATAGAGTTCGGCTGCATTGTGTTTAACATCAAGAAAATGGCCCCAGGGCCTGCCATTGGTTTTAAACCGTTGGTGCTGCGCATAACAACCAACCCCACAGAGAGACCTGCCAAGTGCACAGCCTGTGAAGGGCTGAAGACTATGGCTACAGACATCTTCAAGATATCCACTGGTCCGGGTCAGAATTGATGCGGGCTGAACTTCCCTGGTTTGCATTGGTGCTCGACAAAATGCTCTGAATCTGAATAGGATTATTTTCCAGATTTTAATTTAAGATCCGCTCAAATCATAGTGGCTGTTTTTCAGGCAATTTAATATAATCTATACGGAGAATAAATTAAAGAGCTAAAAGTGAAAGTATTAAAGTTGTAATTCAAATGAATCATTTAATTCAGACAAATTCATCTCTAACACAACTTCTGATTGAGTCAGGCAGCAATGATTCTGGCACATCGATGCGTTTCTCTTCATTGTCATTCTTTTGAATAATGCGGAAAATAAATTCATCGCATTGTTGAGTGAATCTCTTTGTGCTATATGAAAGAAAAAGGTTTTGAAGGTAATCCCGATCTTTTAATGAAAGTGAACGCTCATCTATTGTGCCGATGCTACGAATTCGAGCAGAGGGGCTGCCGAAACCGGCGATCCCTCCGAGTTTTTCAATGATATAAGTTGTCATTTTCTAGTGTGTACCAATTCAATTTTCGTCATAGACCTACTGCCGTCCAGGCACTGCTTACTGCAGCCTTGATGGCAGGCTCCTTCGGATAAAGTGTGCCAGCCAGAGTTCGCGTACGGTTCGCAAAAGCGGACATTCTCATATTCGGGGAAGCTGCGTATCCGGTAAGTGCCTTGTACCAGATTTGCCCGGCTTTTTCCCAGCTATAGCCACCGATAGCCATTGCGGCTTTATAGAATGCGAAATTGGGAATCCCACTGCTATCATGTGGATCCATGCCGGTTCTGTACTGGGAGTAGTTCGTTGGCTGAGGTGCAAGGCAATAGCTGGCCGCAGGGGCTGCCATGCTTCGGAGACAGCTGTATCCTCTTGAAATTGCACCTGGCCCCATAATGTCCCTTCCAATGAGCCAGTCCGCAGTGATGACTGTCTGCTTGGCTCGCCACTGACGAAACATGCTGCCAAAGACGTCGGACATGCTTTCATTAAGGCCACCCGCCTCATTGACGTATGATAATCCGGCAGTGTATTGGGTCAAGCCATGGGTGAGTTCATGGGCGATGACATCCGTCGATCGAGTAAAATCAAGAAAGATATTTCCATCACCATCACCATAAATCATCTGGTTGCCGTTCCAGAATGCGTTATTGTAGCGGATGCTGTAATGAATCGATGAAAGCAGGGTTTTGCCGGCATTATCAATCGAATTTCGGCCAAAAACCTGCTTTAAAAAGTTGGCAACAGCCGTTGTTTCATTGAATGCACGTTTGGCTGAGAGATCGCTTGATGTCCCAGGCCTCGAAACTGGTGTGCCTGGCAGTGAAGTGGTATTCCTGCAGCTATAAACAATGACTGATGGTTTAGTGGCGATTGCCTCGGCGGAAGGCAAAAGCGACAGGGTTTCTCTGGTGAATCTGGCTTGAGTCGTACGATTTTTTCGCCACTGAAGTTCAAAATCAACCATTTCAGCAAATTGTTTTCGCTCCTGCGCAGATAGTTTCCTGTCCCTGGAAAATCGAACAAGCACTTCCAGAGGGATAATCGTGTTCCGGTGCACGGAAGCCGAACTCAAAACCGACCTTTCGCGATTGGTCTTATGTCTCCTTGTTTTCGAATGATTGGCTGCATTCATCCTGAATCTCCAAATTGATCATGGGTTCACATTGATTGACTATTCGGCATGAAATTCGCCAGGTACAGAATCGGCACCCAGCTTCGATTATACATACTAACTTTATCATGCAATAACGCAATGCTAATAAAAGCCGATTTTAAAAATAAAGAGATTTCTGATACGGCTAAGTTGATTTTGAGGGGAGGATTTGGATTCTGGCGATTTTTCAATTTTTTTGAGGAACAAGTTGATTGTTTCAAGTAGTCTGATGAGATTATCTGGATGAGGCTTTAAAAGTGCGCAAGACTTCGGGTTTGCTTGTTTCGGATCAGGAGGCAATAAGATGAAAAATCTCTGGTTGTGGTTATTGGCAACGTTAATCGTTCAGGTATCAAACGCGGCTGATTCGAAGCCTAACGTGCTTTTTATTGCGGTGGATGATCTGAATCACTGGACTGGTTATCTCGGGCGTAATTCTCAGGCCAGGACACCAAATATTGACCGGCTTGCAATGAAGGGGCTTCGTTTCACGCGCAGTTATTGCGCTGCGCCTGTCTGCAATCCGTCGCGAGCATCGCTGTTGTCAGGAATGAGGCCATCGACAACTGGCGTTTATGACAACGGCGATGACTGGCGTAAGGTGATCGACTCGGAAAAGACATTGCCGACAGCATTCCGCAAAGCCGGTTATCGGACTTACGGTGCAGGCAAGATTTATCATGGTTCGTTTGATCGTCAATCTGATTGGGAAGATTACCTGAAGGATGAAGGTAAAGACCCGAGGCCTCAGGGAAATACGGGAGTTGGCGGTATTGCGTTTGCACCTCTCGACTGCAAGGACGAGGATTTGCGTGAATGGAATATCGTTCAATACGGGATTGATAAGTTGCAGGAAAAATCAGATCGACCAATTTTCATTTCGGTTGGTTTACACAAGCCGCATATGCCATGGAATGTTCCTCGAAAATATTATGAAATGTTCCCTGTCGAAAAAATTGAATTACCACCTTATCGTGAAGATGATTTGAAAGATATTCCATCAGCGGGAATCGCGATGGCTAAGCCTGAAGGAGATCATCGCGCGATATTGGAATCAGGCCGATGGAAGGAGGCCACTCAGGGGTATTTGGCGGCGATTGCCTATTGCGACGCGATGATTGGGCGATTGATCGATGGGCTCGAGAAGTCGCCACATGCGAATAATACAATTATCGTTTTTTGGGGTGATCATGGCTGGCATTTGGGTGAGAAGCAACATTGGCGTAAGTTTGCCCTTTGGGAAGAGGCAACGCGTGCTCCGCTATTGTGGGTGGTACCAGGTTTGACCAAGCCCAACACAATCTGCGATCGCACAGTGGATTTCATGACCATATTTCCGACACTTGTCGATATTTGTGGTATCCCAAAACCATCTCATGTTGAAGGTAGTTCGATTCGTGAACTCTTGAAAAATCCAAAAGCGGATTGGAATCAACCTGCGATGACGACATTTCGATTCAACAATCATGCCGTAAGGACAGAGGATTACCGCTATATTCGTTATGCCAATGGAGATGAGGAGCTTTATGACGAAAAGAAAGATCCGTATGAGTGGGTAAATCTGGCCGGTGACGCATCATTTATAGCTGTCAAGAATGATCTTGCGAAAAACTTGCCAAAGCATAATCAGAAGGAAGTCGCTAATTCGCAGGGAATTGAGAAGAAAGCGGCACGTGCCAAACGAAAATCGAACGAGAATTAGTTACAAATGGAGAATCAAACAAGCCAGTCGCCGGATTTCAAATCACCAGCTTCCAGCTGATTCAGAAACGATTGCAATTTTGTATTCAGCAGCGGGTAAGCAAATTGCTTTTCCGCTGTATCACGGTTGTTCAATTGACATTCATCGAGAAACTTTGGGCTCAATTCCAATAGCTTAGTTGCCAGTTTTTCTGGATAGGTTTCATCACGCATGCCTTTGTATGGCAGTGTCTGGCCAGAGTTTTTCAAAAGACGGTGCGCCTCACCGATATCAGAACAGATAACGGGAGTGCCGCATGCAAGATATTCGGGTAGTTTTGCAGTGGTTCGGCCCCAGCCCACGGGATCATCCGTTTGAGTTGACAGAGCGACATCAAAAACGTTCATCCAGAGTGGCACTTCGTTGTGTGGCACTCGACCGATGAGCTTAATTCGATTTTCAAGCCCATATTTTGTAATTGTTTGCTCAAGAGTGGGCCGACCGGGGCCATCGCCAACGATGACACCAATAATATTTGAATTTTCTGGTAGCCGGGCAATTGCTTCAACCAGTTCCCAGCCGTAAAAAAGATGATGGACTGGGGAATAGTGAATGTTGCCAACAATGCCGACAATAAATTTTGAATTTAAGTTGTATTTTGATCGAAGGCATTTGACCTCATGAGAATCTTTTTGTGGGTGAAATCGTTTGATATCAACTCCATCTGGCAGCCATAGCGAAGGTGGCAACGAGTGTTGGGGCCGAAGTGCCTGAAAATATTCGTATAGATATGAGCCACGAAATACAAGTGCATCTGCCTGATGGGGCAGATATTTGTCGAACCATGACGCCATTGCCAGTTCTATGCCTTTTTTCCCCTGGCCGGAGAGCAGGGGACGCATGGGGTCGCCGATTTCATAAATCAGGCGAAATTTGCCCTTAAGTCGGCGACTGAGAGCAGCTATTGCAGCTTGGGGGAAGCCGAGATCAATGCAATAAACGATCCCTTTTCGAACGGAATTAATTGCTTTGATTGCAGGAAAGATTGATTTTAAACGTCCATGACTTTTGAAATGGATGATTGGATTTGAACTGAAAAAAGCCTGAGCACGTGGAGCCTGTACACTGGAAACCGTGCCATTGACAAGTATCAGAGAAATAAGCGATTCGTTTTTTGTTTGAATTTCGGATGACTGCAATTCTGGCAACTCATTCATAATGAAATTAGTCGAAATGAAAAGTTTATTAACTATTAAATCCGTTTGGATGAAACTTATGCCATGCCCATGCAGATGCAATTACTTCACTGATATCCTTATGTTTTGCGGTCCAGCCGAGTTCTCTGGCGGCTTTGGTCGGGTCGCCCATGAGTACAGCCGGGTCACCTGCGCGGCGTGGCGAGTGAATTACTGGAATTGAATGGCCTGTGACAATACGGGCTCGATCAATGACTTCCGCCACACTTACCCCCACACCCGTGCCAAGGTTGAAATCAACAAGCTGGCCTGGCTTCAAATGCTTGAGCACTTGCAGATGAGCTTCAGCCAAGTCATCGACATGCACATAGTCGCGAATGCAGGTTCCATCGGGGGTTGGGTAATCCGTCCCAAAAACCTGAACATGCGGTCTTTGGCCCAGCGCTACTTGAAGAACAATGGGGATCAGGTGGCTTTCTGGCATGTGATCTTCGCCTATTTTGCCGTCTTTCGCGGCCCCTGAAGCATTGAAATAGCGTAATGCAGCGGCTTCCAGGCCGAATGCCGATGAATAATCAGCCAAAGCTTGTTCAATTACAAGTTTGGTGAAGCCATAGGGGCTGATTGGGTTTTTAGGCAGATTTTCGTGAATGGGTGGCTCAACAGCTCCAAAAACCGCACATGTGCTGGAAAATACAATTTTCTTGACGCCCGCAGCGAGCATGCTGTCAAGTATTGCAAGAGTGCCTGTTACATTTGTACGGTAATAAATATCGGGCCGTTGCACGCTCTCACCGACCAATGCTTTGGCGGCGAAATGCATTACAGTATCTATTTCAAATTTTCTGAAGGTCTCGGTGAGTTTTGCTGAATCAAGAATATCGCCTTCAATTAATAACCCGGCCGGCACAGCATTGGCGTGGCCCTGGCTCAAATTGTCATAGACCAATGCACGGTGACCAGCGCCGAGGATATGCCGAAAGCAGTGGCTGCCTACATAACCAGCACCGCCAATCACGAGGATATTCATGTCAGGCAGCTTCTCCATCACTTGCGAGCACCGAATTGATGGCCGCCATTACTTCCGTATGTAGCAATGAGTTCGTTACGACAACACCATGAGCATGAGCAAATCGTTGATTTTCCGCCCATGATCGTTGGTCATTCCACACCAGTGGTTGACCATGTATGTTTGTGACTTTGCCACCGGCTTCCTCGACAATCAGCACTCCGGCTGCATGATCCCAGATTGCTTCGCGGTATGTGGCAGAAGTTGGCAATCGCAGGTAGATATCGGCTGTGCCGCTGGCAACGGCGGCATATTTGGCCTGACTATCCATGCGGTCAATGTGGGAGTCGGCAATACCAAGTCGGGCCGCCACCTGCCCGCTGGTGCCTGTGGGGCTGTGGTTCAGTGATTCGCACATTCGAATGCCATTGGCCAGAGTCCTTCTGCTTACGTTCAATCGTTTGGCAGAACCACTGTTGAACAAAGGCAATGCATAAGCGCCTTGGGTTAGCTCGGCACAGAGCACCAGGCCGATTTCTGATTCCTCACCCAGTGAAAATTCAGGGCATGCCAGTGCGGCGACGGTCACTCGACCGCTTTCAATCAGTCCCAGTGCAATTGCGTACTGACCGCCCTTGAGGTAGCCCTTAGTGCCATCGATCGGATCAATAACCCAGTATCGATCTCGCCATTGAGGCGAGGGCTCTGCACCACTCGTCTGATTGCGATTAATTGCCGAAACGAGCTCATCAAGTGATTCGAAATGACCTCCAGCGGAGGCAAGGTCGGTAAGCAGTTCAGCGTTGAATTCCGCGTTGAGAAAGTCATCTTTCGCGGCAGTTTCTTCTGCCATGATCGGGTCAAGCGGAAAATGCTTCCGAAGTGACTGAACGATCAGGGCCTGACTGCCAAAATCAGCGTTGGTCACTGGGCTGCCGTCAAGCTTTGTCATCGATCGAATCCGCTTTTCCAGCCTGATTTGATGACAGAATTTTGCAGCCTGACTTACAGCAGCGACTGCATGGGCCAACTCCGGTCGAGATCTCTCCATCACCTGCATCACTCCATGTCACACGAGCTATGAATCTCATTAAGATAAACTTTATCAATGCTTTATCATAGTCTAAGTCGATGGATCGCTTTTGCCATGACATACTTAAAACTGTTTCTGAAAGCGGTCAGTATTAACTTAAAATGAGAATCATTTAGTATTTACGGCATTGTTATGACGGAATTAACGGGGTTGCCTGTAATCATCATATGAAATAGTGGGAGTTGATAAAAAACAATTGGTCAGTCGTTTTGGTGTTTGCTAAAATCATTTTGTCTATTTTCGGAACTCCTGCCGAAATTTCATGAGTTCATTGCTGATACCAGCTATACTTCCAGATCGAAGTAAGGCAATATTGATCGCTAAGAACTGTGCGTCTGGGCATTCGCTGAAGAAACATCAAGATGGACAGCAAATCAGACAACCCTGATGAACTGAGTCGGAGAACGGCGAGCAAGTCAGGCTCGACGTCCGAACCGACATCTCAGGTTGATCTGAAGCAGGAAGCAAGAGTTGCAAAAAAAACGAAGGCTTCTCCTTCGGTCATCTTGAAACGTGAGACTGGCACGCTCGACCCACCGCAATCACCAAACGAGCTTGGCCAATTGCGGGAATACCGGATCAATAAAATTCTGGGCGAAGGCGGGATGGGCGTTGTCTATCTGGCTTGGGACTCAAATCTGCATCGCTCAGTGGCCCTGAAGGTCATGAAGCGGTCGATCGCCGAAAATGAGTCATCTCGCCAGCGTTTTGTGCTCGAAGCCCGGGCCACTGCAGCAATTGATCATGATCATATCGTAACGATCTATCAGGTGGGCGATCACAACGGTGTGCCCTATCTGGTAATGAAGTATCTGGAAGGTCAAACACTGGAAGACCTTCTGCGAAAACGAAAATTACTTGATCCGCTGGAGTCAGTGCGAATTGCACGCCAAATCGCAGATGGTCTGAATGCCGCCCATAGCCACAACCTGATTCACCGCGATATTAAGCCTGCGAACATCTGGCTTGAGACATTGCGTAACCGTGTCAAAATTCTTGACTTCGGGCTGGCTCGCGTGGCTGATTCAGCAGACCCGAACATCACTCAGACGGGTGTCATTCTGGGTACACCGGCCTATATGTCGCCTGAGCAGGCGGCAGGGCTTGCACTTGATGGCCGAAGTGATCTTTTTTCATTAGGAACCGTGCTTTATCGCATGACGGTGGGCAAGCCGCCGTTTCGTGGCACGAATAACCTGGCGATTCTGCGAAGTTTGTCGTTGGATAATCCCGAGCCGCCTGAAAATATCGTCCCTCACATTCCGCCCCGGCTTTCGCGGCTGATTATGAAACTACTCGAGAAAGAACCTGGCAGCCGACCAGGCTCGGCCAGTCTGGTTGCCGATATGCTGGAATCGATCGAGCAGGATTTGGCCACCATGCCGACGGAAGCGTTTCGACCCGGCGATGAATCTAGTAGTTCTTCGATCCACTGGCGGGTGCCACAAGCAACGATTCATCCCCAGCCTGTTTATCATCAGCCGCCGGTGTCGTCTGGTCCGTCGAATCTTGTCGGCGTCAATCTCGACGAAATTGTGCTGGCTCCGCTGGATGAAGAGCAGCCGCCGGCAGAGAAAAAGGCGACGAAGCCAGCCCCGGCAAAACCAGTGGAAACGCAGGTTGAGCCAGAATTTGCCGTAAACAAAAAGAGCCGGAAAGCGGAAGTCAGCCCGCTGTTGCGAAAGTTGGCTGAGCAGGCGGCAATGCAGGACGAAGCGGAAGAAGAAGCCCCGGTGATTTACGATTCCCGGTCGGCGACACTCGACGCCTGGAAGCGGCAGAATTATTGGGCGAATTTCCCCTGGCGGCCGATTGCGTTTACGTTTGGCTTTATTTTAGGGGCGGTTTTGCTTGTGATTTTGGCGTATGCCCTTTGGCAGAGCGACGTGGTGCAGTCGCGACTGGGTGGTTGATGCGGCAATAGTGGCAGATGTTGCCTAGTTTTTGGTGTTTTGGGTTGTCGGACCGAAAAAAGGTTGACAAATCCGCACAAGTTACCGAAATTAATATTGTCTTAACGGGGCGTAGCTCAGCCTGGCTAGAGCGCACGGTTCGGGTCCGTGAGGCCGGAGGTTCAAATCCTCTCGCCCCGAATAGACGAGACAAGAAGCCCTTCGGCGAGAACGTATAAGGGCTTTCTTGTTGTCGGCACTAGAGTTTCGTCGTCGAGGACGAAGTTCAAAAAGACAATTTCCAAATACCGACGCTTCACTGAGTAGTCAGCCGTAAGCCATTTGCCACGAAGGTTTTGCGAAAGTTAAAAAGCCTTGATCGCAATTTCGGCGTTCTCGTCCAGTCCAAGATCGCCGGCATTCAATTTCAGCTTGAAGTTCGCCTCACGATCCTGATGCTCAGTGGCCTTGGCGGCATAGCCATCAGCATCAATCTCCTCGTTCAGCCGCATATTCAAAGGCTGATTCTTTTGCTGGCGAAGGAGCGAAAGCTGCCTTTGTATTTCTTGGTCATTGAGCCGTGCGTCGTCCTGCTCGTACTGTGTCCGTATCGCCCCCGAATTAGACCTCGAACTCTTCCAGAAGAAGTGGCGGCGAAGATTCGTGCAAGAAGCCGACGACTGGCAAGCGGCTCCCAATACGAGTTCCGGCATTGCCTGGGCGGGCTTCTCTGATGGTTTTATCCCGTGGATGGCGCTCAAGAGTGCGTGGCGGCGCTCTGGTCCTGGGGTTTGCCAGAATTGCGATGGAGAGACGATCCTGACGAACTTCGGATTGCGTCAGGTGGGGATGTTCAATCGATCTGGTTTTGTTGTGCATGTTTGCGGGGCGTGCCGCACGTCGTTCAGGGATGAGTCGGTGTATGTGAAGGCGTGGATGTCCCCACTATTTCAGCCAGCTTGGGGTGGATTCGGCACCCGCTTACGCCGTTGAAGGGCGCTGGACACGAAGTCGCCCTGAAAAACGAAAGTAAAAGTTGCATGTCTACTGATCCGCGGCAAAAGGCGGCAGGGAGACTCGGCTCCGTTTTCCTGACCCCAAGCCATGAAGGAAGACATCCACCAGTGAGTCGGCCAACTCTGGCGTCAGCCGCTTCTTGGGCTTGGGCATCCGTACCAACACATTGATGTGTTGATCCATGATGCAGCAAAAGATCAGCGACAACGAAGGTGCGTCCCCGCCTACCAATTCGCCAGCTTCCAGTCCATCTTGCATGACTTGATGGACGATCAGAAACCGCAGCTTGGCGACTTCGGCCATGAACTCAGAAATGCCTGGAATGGTCGGGCCAAAGTGGGTCTGAAACATCAGCCGAGGCACACGAGGGTCAGTAGCACAAAAGACAAACGACCCCCGCATGATTGCCCGTAAGCGATTGGCGCAGCCTTTCGTCTCACCTACGTTCTTGCCGAGTTCACGATATGCCTCGTCGTGCTTCCAATGCACCAGCCGTTTAAAGAGGTCTTCCTTGCTGGAGCAGTAGTAGTACAGCACCGGGCGGGTTACGCCAGTCGCTTCGATGATCTCCCGCACACTTGCCGCTTCGTAGCCCTTCTCGGCGAACAGCGTCAGCGAGTGATCGAGAAGGCGTTCTTCTGTATCGGTCGTCGGCGGTCGCACCGCAGGCAGGGTCACGGTCATTTGTCCACCGCTTTGCGTGGCTGCTTGGTGTCGTGTTTCAAGTTGTCAAAGATAACGTGGATTAGGTCTTCGGTCTTCTCCGACGAGAGAAGGAAGAAACAGAACAGCATCTCGTCTTTCGTGCCGTCGCCCCACGTCACCCGTTTCGGCGGCGAGCTCGGATTGGAAGGATTGCCGTCCGAGTTGTCGAAGACGGCCTCCACATCGAGGCGAGTCCCGGCAGGCAGCTTGAAGGGGCGCTCGTAGTAATACTCGTCCTGCCAATTGTAGTTCCAGTTCTTGATGTCGATCAGCGTCTTCACGGTCTTGTCGGGGAGAGTAGCCGTCACATTCATCGCCTTACCAAGCAAGTGCATGTGGGGAACGACCCCCACCATGATGACATCCTTTGGCAACGTGTATGACGTGGATCGTCGGTACTCTTTTTCTCCGGCAGCGATGTCCATCTCGTAGTTCGCCATCCAGATGCTTCCGACGAGTGTGGCCGGTTCTTTTAGCGATTCCGTAACGGTCTTCTTCACGAAGTATAGGCCGATTTCCGACTGGTCGGTTTCTTCCTTGCCGGTCGGGTGGTAGTGCATCTGCACGACGAGATCAGAACCTTTCTTCAAATATCGTCCCATCCCATTCGGCAACGGTCGTGGCGTGTTGCCGACCGACCAGCCACCCAACGCACCGGATGGCAGGAACCCCGGCCCGCCAAAGTTGGCGTAACCCGGTTCCGGCGTGGCCTTGTCGAGTTTGCGAGCCGCACCGCTGGCATCAAGGAACAGGACCGAGTGATGAGCGACCCGCTTGTTGCCCGGATGGAACTCGATGGCAGCAACGAGCTTGTCCTCGGAGATGTCGATAGGAATCACGAAATTCTGGAGTAAGTCAGGGCCATCAGCGGGAACAGTGAATGGATCGGCCATCTTCACGATCAAGTCCGGTTGGCCGAGCCGCCAGCCTTCGGCGAACTTTGGTACTGGTGGGAGATCAGCATCGTCCCCCTTGGCCCGGCCCGTCTCGGCCCAGGTCTTGAAGAGTTCGAGTTCCCGATCCGTGAGCCACCGTTCGGCCACGAACTTGTCATGGCCGGGTGAGGGAATCCAAGGAGGCATAATCCTATCCTGGGTGACACGGACGATCTGCTTCGCACGCTTGGCGATTTGGTCGTAGTCAGCCAGGGCGAACGGAGAGACTTGACCTTCACGATGACAATTTAGGCAGCGGGTCTGAATGATCGGAGCGATGTCACGGGTGTAGGTGACTTTGGCTTTCTCGTCCCCTTTGGGCGGCATCTCGAACAGGCAACCAACAGGCTTGGTTTCTGCGACGGCAACTGGCTTGCCACTGCTGGCTAACGTAATGGCGTCGGTCAGGAATTCCTTCTCAGCTTTGGGCCTTCGCCGCCCGATGGCTTCCCAGGAATTGTCGATGGCTCCTCGGTAAACGAGCTTGCTGTCACGGTCCAACACGAACGCTTCGGGAACGTGAGATGGCTTCAAAATCTGCGCCAACAGGCCGGAAGCGTCGAACAGAATCGGAAACTCAGCCTTGAACTCGGCAAAGTGCTTCGCCGCCTGGGTGCGTGTCACAGTGGGGTCGGAGACGACCCCGAAGAATTCAGCCACCTTCCCCGACTTGGCGATCTTGGCGTGGAGTTCATTCAGTGTCTTGATGTATCCGTTGGAGACGGGGCATTCCGTGGAAACGAAGACGAACGCCCTAACCAGCCTGCTGTCGTTCTGTTCGAGGCTGTGAATTGTTCCATTCAGGTCCATCAACGAGAACGTGATCGCCGGGGCCTGGGCCTTCTTCGACTCGGACTTCTCGTCGGTTTGGGCGTGGGCGACGAGGACGAATAGTCCAACAGAAATCGCCAAGCCGCACATCAAGACTGCTCGCATCGTCCTTTCCTCCCAGAGTCCGGTTGCATTCTGCTGCGTACTCCTCAGTATACCTACTTAACGGTCGTTAGGTTTCGGATCAAGGCGGTTTTTCGGAAATTGGCTGAAAACCAGCAAGCTACGGCTTGAGTATAGAAGTGGGCCGACGAAACGGAAACTTTTGTTTCCAAAGGCTAGATTGCCTTGAGGTTACGCCGCAATGAGAAGGCGTTCGACGTATGGCTCCCAGCTTGGCACGCCTGCCAGAAAAAGTTCAATTGCCGTCTTGTCGCCTCGATTTGGTATTATGTGAAGCTCATCGTCCTTGGCGGCGGTGGGCTTTTCTCGTTTTCTGCCAATGCGTTGCGTCGAATCTACAGTTAACCTGACTTGTTCCGAAAACGGTGATCGACAGACCGCTAACATCGCAAGGTGTTTGTGACAAGAAGGTTCAGGAGATCAAATCCAGGAGGCATTTTCGCGGATCCCCCAATGTCCGAAGGAACGGTTGATGTCGTTCGTCGGACCGAGGCGTACAACATGATTCAAAGATACAATGGGACAAATGAAAATTACCATTAGATGATCGATTAATTGAACAATGTAACAGGTTTTTCCCATGGCGAGACTGCAAAAGTTACCCCGATTAAGCCGTGTTGAGTTCTTTCGCAATCGGGAAGATGAATTGGCTGCATCGCTCGCAATGGCGATAGCTGATTTTGTCGATCAATTTCCCGATGCCGAGCTTACGGATCATCATGCAGCAATCTCGGCATGGTCCGCAGCGGCGATCAATGTGCCGAACGGCGGATTCACTCAATTCTTCTACAACCATCGGGGCGATCATGGAGTCAGGGAGCTGGCCGCCTTGCTCGATACACTCGACTTATCCAAGGCCGCCACGATTCTTCGCGATGCAGTCGCCGTTTATCGACAGCACCGGGACAAGTTCAACGTGAGCAGTCCATGGGATGGACTGTTCGGCAGCGTTGAGGCATTCGACAAGCTCGATCGATCCTTCATGGATGTCATGGTTCGCTGCAGTCGTTTGCTGGACGCCTGGATTCGGGACCATATCGCGGAGTTGGCAGCTGACGAATCGGGAGCACCCATTGATGCAAAATTCACCGGAACCGTTGAGATTCGATATCCCAACGGGCAGATCAAAGAATCCTTGGAGGTAAAAAAAGGCAAGCCTCATGGAGCCTATCGTGAGTACTTTGAAGACGGAAGCGTTCGAGTCGGCGTGTTCTTCAAGGCGGGCAAAATTTCGGGGGACTTTTGGCCGAATGGACAAGTCAAGCGAAAGGAATCCAAACAGGGCCAGAACCGAATCATCGAGTGGTTTTATCCGAATGGCGCGCTCCAAAAGCGCTTCGTCAAAGACAAGGACGGCTATTCTGCCGAACCGATTCGATTATTCCACGATAATGGCCAGTTAGCGGAGGAGCTCACCACGGTCAAAGATAAGAAACGCGGGCCTTGGCTGAAGTTTTTCGATGATGGAACGCCTGAACTCCAGGCCGAGTACGTTGGTGACGAGGAGCTCATCGTTCACAATGCGTGGAATGAGAGACGCAAGCAAATCGTCAAGGCCGGCAACGGGATCTTTCGCGATTACCCCTCTCGCATCGACTGGGAGCACGATGTCTACTTCGAGAATGGCTGGCCGCGCGAATCGGAGCTGAAGGGCGGAATTCCCCACGGCAAGGTGACGACCTACTGTCGTGATGTCCTCTGGAACATTGCACACTATGTGGAGGGC
>JBILGL010000261.1:0-6151 GCA_044351075.1 Isosphaeraceae bacterium
CCGTTCGGAAGCAGGCTCTGATGATCGCCCCCCGCGCCCTTCCTTCCGAGATCGATCGGAAGGCGGATCGGGCGATCGTGGCGAACGCCGGCCTTTCCGCAGCCGTTCGGAAGAAGGCTCTGATGATCGCCCCCCGCGCCCTTCCTTCCGAGATCGATCGGAAGGCGGATCGGGCGATCGTGGCGAACGCCGGCCTTTCCGCAGCCGTTCGGAAGAAGGCTCTGGTGATCGCCCCCGACGTATGTCGGCCGCTCGCAGCGAAAGAGGATTTGATCGGGATCGGCCAGCCAGACGCAGGCCAGATGGCCCGCCATCGGCAAGAGAAGGGCAAGGGTCGCCTCGGCGTGTGTCTCGGCAGCGTAGCAATACGGCTGATCAACATGCGGAAGGGCCGCAGCGATTGCAGAAAATTCTGGCTCAGGCAGGGCTTGGCTCGCGTCGTGCGTGCGAATTGCTGATGCTTGAGGGACGCGTGACAGTCGATGGCGAAGTGGCCAGCGAGCTGGGTGCGAAATATGATCCGGCAACATGCAAAATTGCTGTTGATGGGCAGAAAATTGAGCCTGAGAAGTTTGTCTATTACCTTGTTTACAAGCCAAAGGGGTTTGTCAGTACTTCCAGCGACCCATCAGGCCGTCCGCTGGTGTTGGATCTTGTGCCGAAGGCACGGGAACGGCTTTTTATCGTTGGACGTCTGGACCGCTTCAGCGAAGGGCTGATGCTTCTGACGAACGATGGAGCATTGACCCAGCGTCTTTTGCATCCAAAATATGGTGTGGAAAAGACATACAGAGTGACGGTTGCCGGTGAAGCGGGTCAGGAGCTGGTGCGCAAGCTGACCGATGGCATCTGGCTGGCGGAAGGCAAGGTGCGTGCGCGGCGTGCCAAAGTCATCGATAAGCGTGGTAATACGTCTGTACTCGAAATCGTGCTGGCGGAAGGAAAAAATCGCGAAATTCGCCGAATGCTCGCCCGGCTTGATCATAAGGTTCTATCGCTTCTGCGTGTTTCGATTGGGCCGCTTTATATCAAGGGCCTGAGTGAAGGCCAGTGGCGTGAGCTGACTCCAGCGGAAGTTGATCGACTACAGAACTATCAGCCGGGCGAAGAGGAGCGGTCAGACGATCGTGAAAGGCCACGCAGGGGCAGACCCACGGGTGATCGGCCTGTGCGTAGCCCACGTTCACAGGGCCCGGATCGCGGTGGATTTCGTTCCCGGCCTGATGGAGATCGACCGAATCGCCGCGAATCGCCCGACGATCGCAGACGCCGACCGATGCCCGGAGGCGATGATACTGAGGTAGAGGAAATTACGTTTACGGATCGTATGGATTCAGGCCCTGGTCCTCGTCGTTCGCGGCAGGATGATGACAGACCTCGCTTTGAAGATCAAAGGCCACGATTCCAATCGGATCGGCCATCGCGACGCCCACCACGGAGAGATGACTCATTTGAAAGTCGCGAAGACCGCCCGCCTCGTGGCCCACGCAGCCCTGAGGGAGAATCTGATCAGGGTGGTGGCGATCGACCTGATCGTTTCGAAGGTGGCCCTGATGATCGGCGAGATCGTGGCCGCAGTGGCCCTGGTGATCGGCCTTACCGTGGTGGCGGTGATCGGCCGGCGGCTCGTGGGCCGCGAACAGGTGGCCCAGCCGGTGGGCCGCGACGAGCGGGCAATCGAAAGGATGAACCACGTCGGACAATTCTGGGAGTGCAGCCGAAGGAAGAAGGCCCGAAGCGTCCGCGGCGCCCCGGCGGCAGCATGAAGCCACGACGACGGACCCGGGGGCAGTGATTCATGGGCGCAGAAGTCGCTGAGAGTTGTGCCATTCAGGAAACGGCTGAAATCATCAGGAATGAGCCGCTGACGGCTTCCATATTCAAAGTGGAAGTCGCCTGCGAGCCGATTGCGGCAAAAATTCGCCCAGGGCAGTTTCTGATGATTCGGCCCGAGTTTGGATATGACCCTCTTCTGGGGCGGCCACTGGCGGTTTATGACGTTGGCTTTGATGAATCGGGGTGTGCAAAGTCGCTTTCGCTCGTCTATCAGGTCTTTGGCCGAGGCACAGCAAAGCTATCTCAGATGAATGCGGGTGATCGAGTGCGGTTATGGGGCCCGCTTGGGCACTCGTTTGATGCTGAAATCGCGGCAGATCGTATCTGGTTTGTCGCGGGCGGCATTGGATACACCCCATTTCTGGCACTGGGCAAATGGTGGCTGGGGGCTCAGGCCTATGGCGGTGTTGGGGTTGGCTGCAGAGAGGGGCGTCAGATCAAGTTTCTCTATGGCGCTCGTTCGGCTGGATTGTTGCCACCGCTTTCAGAATTTGCAGAGGCCGGCTTGGAGATTCACACCTGCACTGATGACGGCACAGCCGGCTTTAAGGGGCGGGTAACTGACCTGATGAGCATTCGGGCAGGCGATTCTGATGGCGGTTATTTGCCGGAACTGATTGTGGCCTGTGGCCCTGAGCCGATGCTGGCGGCCGTTGCGCGATGGGCTGAGGATCAGGGAATTCGATGTCTGGTATCGCTTGAAAATCAGATGGCCTGTGGGTTTGGCGCCTGTTTCAGTTGTGTCGCGCCGATACGACAGGCGGATGAATCAGTGGATTTACGGCGTGTCTGTCTGGAAGGGCCGATTTTTGACGCAGGCCGGGTGGCATGGCATTAGGATGAGCTGAGGCTCTGACGTATAGGAAATTGAGGCGAAATCTGTTAGATTTATAGTGGTTGATTGGTCATCGCGAGAGAAAGATAAGCGGAGAAAAGACCTTGGCTCTGACACCGTCAACAATGCTTTCGCTTGGCACTTTGGCACCTGATTTCCGGCTCCAGGAGACCGAAGGCAAGCTGGTTCAGCTCAGTGATTTTGCCGGTTCGCCCGCACTGGTGGTGGCATTTATCTGCAATCATTGCCCGTTTGTAAAGCACATTCGCGAAGGTCTGGCCGAATTTGGCCGCGACATGAAGTCTGCGGGCGTGGCTGTGGTGGCGATCAGCGCGAATGATACAGTGACGCATCCTGCCGATTCACCCGAAAAGATGCTGCTGGAGAAAAAAGCAGCGGGATATGAATTCCCTTATCTTTTCGATGCCGATCAATCAGTCGCAGCGGCTTATCATGCGGCCTGCACGCCTGACTTTTTCCTCTTCGACGGGCAAAATAAGCTGGTTTATCGAGGCCAGTTTGACGACAGCCGCCCCGGTAACGGCCTGCCGGTGACTGGTGCCGACCTGCGGGCCGCCGTGGCCGCAGTGCTTGCCGGTCAATCGCCGCTGGCTGACCAAAAACCGTCGATCGGTTGCAACATCAAGTGGACACCCGGTCGAGAACCGGCCTACGCCCGCTGATGAGCCGGCCAATCAAAGATTCAATACGACTCTTATCAACATTCCTTGATTGAAAATTCGCAAAAAAATGCCAAAAAACTCATTCGGATCAGGCCTGGGCGATGACGATGCCGAGAAGAGCGTGCCCGCCGCTGAGATTACAGTAGCCGCTGAAGAGCCTTCCACTGCTGAGAGCGTGCCGGCCAATTCTTCAGATTCTGCGAAAGTCGCTGATATTATTGCTGAAAATCGCGAGCCGATGCTGGTTTCATATCATTCGTCAATTAAAGGTCTGCCGCTTGATCTGGGGCCGGCCGCCTCTGCGACGATTGTCTATGCCGGGGCTCAGGATTGGCTGATAGCCAGCGACCGGGAGGGTCTCTTACAGGTTGCCAGAATCGACTCAGCGACCGAACCTGCTGTAGAATCGCCCTGCCCTCTTTTTCAAGGCCAGCGGTGGGCTGCCTTTGATGCCCGCACCTGCGACCAGACCGGAAACGTGATCTGGCTTGGAATTTGTAAAACATCAGGCGACTTATACGTCTCGGTCGAGCTCAATGAAGCCTTTACGGGCAAAGCTATCGAGCCGGTGAAAATCGGCACGGCACGTGAACTGGAATTGCCAGTGAATGCCACCCGTGTGAAGTCTCTTCAGTTGACGGACTGGTATGGGCGAGGTCGATTGGAAGCGGTCTTGCACATTGCCCCTGAGCGAGAGCCTGGCGGAACCAGCCTATTCCTGCTTGAACGCAAGGGCGACAGCATATTGCAGGGCTATTTGCCGGCTCAGCTTGCAGACGCCGATGCCGACCGTCTGCTCGCTGGCGGGGCCTCGGCCCGGTTATTGCATGTGGCATGGGCTGGCCCTGGTTCTGACCAGCTACTCTATCTGGATCATAAAGGAAGCCTTGGACTATTGACAAACTTTGGAGGTGCTTTGCCGCCTGGCCTGGGCAAGCCGCGACATGTGGCGCGACCCGGTGGTATGCCAGCCACTCTTGATGCTGCGATATCAAGCCTGAAATGGGTAAAACAGTATGGCGGAAAGCCAGGACGGCTGGTTGCCGTGAGTGCGGCCGGTCAAGTTTCGGTGGCAGAAGCCGGCTCGGTGAGCACGCTTTCTGAGCCCAAGCCGCTTCTGACTCGTGGGATCAGTGATTTGTCGTTTGGCCCGGACGCAGTAATTACGGCGACGGATTGGGATAACGATGGCGGGCTGGATCTGATCGCGGGTGATGCATTGGGCGGATTGACGCTTTATGCTGACCGGGGCGAGCCGGGCCGACCCGCCTACGGAATGCCGGAAAAGCTGGAATCAGGTGGCCTTCCATTTCTGGTGCCAAACAGGGATAGCCGCAAGGCGGCGACGATGGATGCCTTGCCGCCCCGATATAGCTGCCCGGTGCTTAATGACTGGACGGCTCATCAGCGATTTGATCTGCTGGTGACGGATGGGCGAGGTGCAGTCTGGTACATGCGTAACAACGGTGCCAAAACTCAGCCCCGGCTGGATTTTGCTGATCGTGTTTCAAGCGAAGGTCGGCCGCTCTTTGTTTCGCCGCGGAGCCGTCTGGCGGTGGCGCACTGGAAGGGTGGATCAGAGCCGGACGTGCTTGGATTTGATGCCGATGGGCATCTGGCCTGCTGGCCCCGGCGTGATAAGATGGAGCTTGGGCCGCCTGAAAAGCTGACGGATGTGAGAAAACGACCCATTCCGCTGGGTGGTCGCGGCAAGAGAGCCGGGCTGGTGCATCTGTGGGCCGGGGCGTGGTCTGCCCCGGGGGCGATGGAACTGATTGTTTCTGTGCCAAAATTCGCGATCAGCCGACTGGCTGACTGGCTTGAAATTCCGGTAGATAAGCCACTGGAAGAATTTCCGCTGTTCTGGCTTTTACAAAAACATGAGGATGGATTGACGGCTCGCCCGCTGCGGACGAAAAATGCCGAGCTGATTCACGAACAGATGCCAGATAATGCCCGCAGCTATAGCGCGAGTGGCGTTGTTCTTGGCAGCCGTCCCCTGCCCGACCTGCTGGTGGTGCCGGAAAAAGGGCGGGCGATGATCTGGCCGCGTGAATCGCTCCGATGGGACTGAAGTCATCGTGACCATTGACTCAGGCGAAGCGACTATTGAAATGGTAAAAACGGCTGATTCTGCGGAATCGCCCGTCGATCAGCCATCGAATACTACTTTCCCGACATGGTCGAGCCGAAGTGAACGAAGCCGGGCCGTTTTCAGTCTTGTGGTGAGCCTCGCCTTTACCCTGTTGGTAATCTGGGTTTTCTCAGGCTGGAAGACGATTCATATTGCTGGGTGGGTCTGTGTCGGCGGAATTCTGCTGAATGTAGTGGTGGCCTATCCGCTGATTGTCGGATCTGATACGCCCGACAACAGCACGCCACAGCGAGCAATCAGGGCTTATTTTCAGTCGCTTGAGCATCATGGCCCGCTTTATCGGCGGATGTGGATATTGCTGGCTCCGCCCGGAAAACAATGCCGGAATTACAGCGATTTTGACAGCTACAAGCTATTTTGGAAGCGAAAAACAAGGGAATGGCGGCATCGAGCAGGTGTCGGGCCGCTGACTCCCGTCGTGATCCGTATCAACGGGCTTGATTGTCAAAAAAATGATAGCTCGGAATTAGCGGAAATTCGATGTCAGATCGAAGTTCTTCTAAGAGGACGTAGGCATGCTGGGCCGGTGGCCAGCTATGAATTAACGACGCCACTGATACGCGGCGTCGATAACAACTGGTATTTAATGGCGGGCGATCTGCCTGATCCTGTCGCTGGCGTATTTCAGGCAGGTGTGCCGAT
>JBILGL010000262.1:0-6139 GCA_044351075.1 Isosphaeraceae bacterium
TTCGGGCGAAGCCACCAAGGCTGAAGGCAAATCAAAGGATACCCCTGCAAAATCAGCCAAAAAACCAGTGAAAATCGATGAAAAGCTGATGGAGCGATTTCTCTTTCAGCGCAGCTCCGGCAACTGATGATTTCAGATTCGGCGTTTGATTACGAATGCGGCTTTTGATGGCTCGCCCCGGCGTGGCTGACCTTGTAAACAAGCTGCTCCAGCTGAAGCGATAAATCAACCGAAACCACGCTGACTGTCTCAGGCAATCGCAGCACTACAGGCGCGAAATTCAAGATCCCGCGAACTCCTGAATGGATCAGCTGGTTGGCTACATCCTGAGCCACTTCGGCAGGGACAGTCAGGGCTGCGATGGAAATTCCGTATTTGCTGCACATTTCACCGACTTTTGCCAGCGGATAGACTTCCATTTCATTGACGATTGTGCCAAGCTTCTTGGCGTCGTTATCAAAAATGGCTGCGATGCGAAAGCCATGGCTGTCAAATTCACGATACCGCAGAAGGGCCCGGCCAAGATTGCCAAAGCCGATAATGGCCAGCGGCCAGAGTTTATCGGTGCCCAGCGCCCGACGAATGGCCACCTGAAGCTCGTCGATCCGATAGCCGATACCGGGATGGCCAAATTGACCAAAAAAGGCGAGGTCTTTTCTCACCTGAGCATCGCTGAGTTGAAGGATTCGGGCGATTTGATTGCTCGATACGCACGATTGTCCGGTCGCCTGCAAAATTTCAAGCTGACGAAGATAAAGACTTAGCCGGGTAACGACCGGCCGAGGGGCAAGTTTCGCAAATTTATCCGGCTTATTCGCCTGATTGGACATCGATTACCTGATCAGACTTTTTAATTGAAGATGACATTGTCCAACATCGTCATAATGTCATTGATCAAGTAATTATTGTATCGGCATGATCAATTTATCATCCAGACATTTGCAAAAAAATCAGGTTGAAGCCGTAACTTCCTGAATCTTTGCGGATGTGAGGTTGAGAATGTTATCAGCCGAAATGTGGCTCAGATCCAGGCCGTATGTGCCCTCAGGGATAATCTGAACTCGGCCTGAGCCGACGTCGTATATGGCAGCGACGAGAGCAATTCGGTTCTGTTCGAGTAGCTCTCTGATTTTCTGGCTCTGTTGAAGAAAGAGGCGGCTTGTGTAAACGACGCTATTTGCAGCAACTTTATCGATTTCATCAGGCAGCATTTTAAGATCGGAATTGTTTGTTCGGTGATTGGTGGTGACGAAAGATCTTTGAATGCGTTCGATGATGGCGTGCAGGTGCTGGCAGCCAGTCTGTTGCTCGATGGAATCGAGGCTTTCTGCAAAGCTCACGGCGGCCGTCACTGCGCCGCAGCGGGTGTGGCCGAGCACAACGATAAGTTTCGCGCCCGCAACAGCCGTGCCATATTCTATACTGCCAAGCACTTTGGGGCCGGCAATATTGCCTGCGATTCGAATACTGAAAATATCGCCGATACCGAGGTCGAAGATCAATTCAGCCGGGGAACGGGAGTCAATGCAGCTCAGCACAACGGCCATCGGGTGCTGGCCAACTGACGTTGCCGAGACGCTTCGGCCAAGATCACGAAATAGTCTTTTTCCTTCCCTGAATCGTTCGTTACCTTCGATCAGCACATCCAGCACCTGTTGCGGAGTGATTTTTTCCTGCATCTCGCGTGAGGAATAATCCACATATTGAATTTGATTCTGAAGGTCGTATTTTTCCTGAAAGCCGGTCAGGCTGACTTTGATACGGCGAGCAGGAGCGATATTATTGGAAAAGTCACGAATTAATTCGAGAATATCGTTGTCAATGTAGTGGGTTTTGGTTGCGTCAACCAGCAGTTGAGTTCCAGCCGGTAGTTTGTTGAGTTCTTCAAGCAGCGAAGCACGATTCAGGAAGCTTACCTGATTGGCCAGCTCGAAACGGATCACTTCACCACCAATATGGTTTTCAATGAAAATTGAGATCGGGCGTTTGAGATTTCTATAGAGAATAAATGCCAGACTGATGCAGATGCCAAACAGAATTCCCTTCAGCAGGTCTGTCAGTACAATCGCGAGCATTGTGAAGAGGAACGGTAGAAATTGATTCAGTCCGTTTTTCCACATTTCCACAAATAACGACGGGCTGGCAAGCTGCAAGCCCGTGACAAAAAGAATCGCCGCCAGACAGGAAAGCGGGATCAGATTAAGCAACTGCGGCATCATCAAAACGCAAATGAATAACAAAAGCCCATGAATAACGGCCGAAATTTTGTGAGTTGCCCCTGACTCAAGATTTAACTTGCTTCTGACAATAACGGAGGCAATCGGCAAGCCACCCAGCAGGCCCGCAAAGATGTTGCCCATACCCTGAGCAAATAGTTCAAGATTTTTTGGAGACGTGCGGCGATGCGGATCAATCTTGTCAACAGCTTCAAGATTCAGCAATGTTTCCAGCGAAGCGACCAGCGCAATAGTCAAGCCTGCCAAATAGACCGCCGGATTGAAAAACGAAGAGAAATCCGGTGTCTCAAACATGCCGAAAAATTCACCAGGGCTTGCGACCACCGGCACCTGAACCAGGTGGCTCGAGCCAATAATCCATTCGCCTCCCAACAGATTAATCAAAAGTCGGCCAACCACAGCAATCAATATCACGACAAGTGGTTTTGGCGTTCTGGTGATTTTGTCAATTCCCAGTTTTTCCCAGCAAAGATAGAGCAATACCGACATGATGCCGATTGTGGCCGCACCAGGATGAAAATCGCTGAAGATTGCCAGAATCTCGGAAAACGTATTTTCATGATCTGGCTGAATAAAAGCCATTTCACCTTCAGGGTCGGTGTCGTGCCCAAGAATGTGCGGAATCTGCTTCAATACCAAAATTACGCCAATTGCAGCCAGCAGCCCCTTGATTACGGTGCTCGGAACAAACGATGAAATGGACCCTGCTTTGACAATTCCAAAAATGATCTGAAAAAGCCCGCAGACAACAATCGCTGCCAGTAATGCATTAAACCCGCCAAGTATTGACATTTGCAAAACAACAACTGCCACCTGACCCGGTGAAGGGCCGCTGACACTTGTTTGTGATCCACTGATCAGCCCGACTACCAGCCCGCCCACAATGCCGGAAACGATTCCGGCAATCAGGGGAACTCCTGATGCCAATGCAACACCGAGGCAGAGCGGCAGCGCGACGAGAAAAACAATCAGCCCTGAAACAAAATTGTTGAAAAGTTCTGAACGCTCAATTTTGAAAGAGTCTTTGACATATGTTAGATTCATGAGATGAAATCCTTGCTTTCGCAATTGACTGAGTGCGATGAAAAAAAATTGATGAAATAGGCCAGTTTGTTATTTCGGGCCATTTGCCGGTTTAAGTTGTAAGCTGGCCAAACTATTCACCATCCGGGAACTGGTCAGTTAAATGCGTAAATGTGCGGATAATTTATATTGCAGAAAATGCCCTGAAGAAGATTCGGTCAGGCCCCATTTCGATAATTCGCGGACTGACTGCCCTTTGAGCAATTGGGCGTGGAAATAACTCTCCACAAGCAACTTTCGCCGATGTTTTTCATTATTCGGCCTGTATCGGAAATCCCTCAGAACCAAAGGTATTTCCATTGATTCATTGGTTTTTTCAAGTTCTGCCTCGCATTCGACGTTAATGTCCATCAATAGGCAGGAAAGCTCACACACGGGTGTGCCTGATGTGATGATCAGAGCTATTGTTAAACAGAATACGCGAAAAGTCACAGTCGCCGAGGCTCCTAAGTTGTATCGCTTTTAGAGATTTGTGATAAAATTATCATACCCATTCTCTGGCCAAAAGTCGCATTGAATCCGATATTTGGATGAACATTTTTTCCTTATACACAAAACCGGAATGTACATGTCATTGAAACTGCTTGATTCTTTCTGTTTTAAATCATGACATTTGATGATTATCAAAATGGGCCTTGAAGCGCTTTTCCGAAAAGAATGGTTGCCAACATTTTCCATGTTTTGCAATGTCAGTGCGGATTGCATGTTTTGAGTGGAGCGTTTAAGATATTGAATAATTCTAGGCTTATTGCCCGGTTCCACATGACCGGAAGAGCCTTCCGCAGACTTCTCGCACACCCGATCACCTGGTAGCCCGCCATGTTTTCACAACTCAGCCAGTGGCTTGACCAACTCGCCCTCCGATACAACGAAGATCCACTGGTCACGCTGTCTGTGGCGGCTGCGATGGTCGCATTTGCCTCCACGCCCGTCGCGTTTGCCATCCTCGGCCGGATGGACTGGTTTGCACCGCGTCGCGGAAGAACCAGCGTGCGGCCCACATTTCTCTCTATCGTAACGGCCATGCTCCTGGTCATGGGCATTCCGGCCATCTTCACGGCCGTGGCGATCAAATCAAGTTATTACGATGTCAACCGTTATGAATTCGACCCGAACAAGACATGGACAGTGCTGGAGCAGGGGCGAAAATTTGAAGATGTCGTGAAAGCCGATGAAGGCGTGCGTGAAGAGATGAAGCGGCTCGCCGGCGAACGCAAGCAACTCGTTGACGGCATTAAAAAGCTGGATGAATCGCTCATGGCCCTGCGTGTCAGTGCCGTGACGGCCCCGCAGACGATCGCCCCGCTCAAGGATGTGCTCGAACGCGTTGGCCCTCTGCGAAAAGCCGTCGGCCTTGATGCCCCTCAACAGCTGGAAGACCTCAAAAATCCACCAGCCGCAATCTCTGCCAATTTGAATCAGCCGGTTTTTGTCGTCGCCAATGCCCCAAGCATCCCCCAGCCCGGCGTGGCTCAGCCCACTGCCGCCGCTCCGGTCGCGGCCGGCCTCTCGCCCGCTCAGCGGGATGCTGAAATTGGCACCGTGCCCGAGCCACAGAAAGCCATTGCCTCCATGCTGCCTCTCACGGATCTGCCCGCCGGCTGGACGATTGGCAAGCTGGGCGACAAGCATCTGGAAAGCTTCAATGCGGAAAATCTTTTTGAAAAGATCGACGGCCGCGCTGAAAGCTTTATCCAGTATGATGTTAGAGGCATGGCTTACACCTACTTTCATCCCATAGGCGATGACTCCAACGAGCTTCAGCTCTACATCTTCGAAATGGCCAACGACCTCAAGGCTCTGGGCAAGTATGGCTCGGAAAAGCCTGAGCAGACCAAGCCCGTGGAAGTGGGCACAGAAGGCTATTCCGCATCGGGTTCGCTGCTTTTCCGCACGGGCAAATACTACACACAGATCGTCTCAACCAAGGACGATCCGAAATTTAACGAATTCGCTCTGGCAATTGCCAAGCGTGTAGCGGCCGCTCAGGGTGCCGGTAAAGCGACTTCCGTGGCGGCCGCCGGTGAAGCCAAAGAAGCTTCCCCCGATCTCTTCTTCGGCCTTTTGCCGAAGGGCTCAGGCAAGGCCAATCCGAAATATGTCGCTCAGGATGTCTTCGGCTATGCCTTCCTGAACGACGTTTTCATGGCTGATTACAGCGAAGCCAATCAGTCTTGGCAGGCATTCCTGCGGCCCTATGCCGACGATGCCGAAGCCAGGAAGATGTATGAAAAATATCTTGAGACCGTCAAAGCCGACGGCGCTAAAATTCAGGTGGAAAAGGCTGAGAACTGCGATGCCATGGTTGTCAGCTCGAATATCGGCCTGGTGGATGTCGTTTTCCGCAAGGGAAATACGTTCGGCGGTGTGAATGGTTCAACCGAAGCGAAATCGGCCCTGGCCTTTGCCAAAGCATTCGCGGCCGGTGTGCCGGCGAAGCTGCCCGCATTGCCGGCTTCGACGAATGCCGCCGGGGCAAAACCAGAGTGAAATTTTGGGAAATGCCGAATCGTTGGCATTTTCCTGCCGAGATCATGGTAAGATTGTCTATTGCTTGGTGCCGGCAAATCACTTCCGCATACAACTCCACGTGCACTGGGGACTGTAAATGAGCGAGAAACTGACAGCGAAACAGATTTCGAACCTTCAAAAGCTGGGCGGGGTGAATCCGGCCGACGCCCCATTCTCCCGGCGCGACTTTGCCCAGCGCGTAGGCGGCACCTGTGCCGTGCTTGGCGGCGCGGTGGCCACCGGCCTCGCAATTAACGACCAGTGGGGCATGCAGGGTGTCAAGCCGCCGCCACCGGTGAAGCTCAAGG
>JBILGL010000263.1:0-6126 GCA_044351075.1 Isosphaeraceae bacterium
GCTGCTGACTGGTGAAGGGCACAGGTATCGTGAGAATGTTACTGATATATTGAAAACTGAGGGGCTTTCCCCGGTTCAGATGATTCGCAACGGCCTTGAGCTGCTGGAGCGAACCATGCACGAAACGCCGCGCCGCGAACCGCTTGGCCGGTTTGGTACAGACAGCTCTAAGCAAGGTGTGGAGCTACCTTTAATTGATCTTTCAGAGTGCCCGAATTACGAAGAAACGACCGATGCGGTGCGAGATACGTACGTCGTGAATAAGTCATGGGTTCAGAATCCGACGAGCTCCGTCTGTGTCATGATTCCCAACGATGCCATGCATCCTGTGCTGCCTCGGCGAAGCATTGCACTGGTTGATTTTTCGCAGAAAGACCCTGATCAGCTGCTGAACCGGATCGTCATTGCCGTTGACGCCAAAAATCAGCCCTATGTGCGATGGCTGGAGCAGTCGGGGCTTAACTATGTCCTTCGTGCAGAACAACTTCCAAGACAATATCCGATTATCACTTTCCTTCCTGAGCAGGAAGTCATGTCGATCATGGGTGTAGTGGTCGCTACGTTCAGCCGCTGTGCTCCCTGATTAAGCTCAGCTGATTTAAGATATTGTCAATAAATGATTTACCTTGCCCTGTCGGCATCTTGTTCGGCAGGGTTTGCTTTTTTGATCTTTCGCCATCCGTTTGATTCTGGCACGATCAATTATCCGCAGTATTTGACCGTGAAATGGTCATATTTTCAGGGGTTGAGTGACTCATGCCATTATTGATAGGGCTTGGTGAATTACTTTGGGATCTGCTGCCTGACGGCCCCAGGCTCGGTGGTGCCCCAGCCAATTTCGCTGCATCGGCAGGTTCGCTGGGTGCTTCGGCGGCGGTGATCTCAAGAGTGGGGAACGACGCCAATGGGAATAAAGCACGCGACCTGCTTGCCAAACTTGGCTTAAATATTGAGCACATTCAAGTCGATGAGATGTTGCCTACAGGCATCGTCAGTGTCAGTTTTGTTGATTTTGGGCAACCTCAGTACACCATTCAGCAAAACGTAGCATGGGATTCAATCGAAGCCCCGCCTGATGCCCTTCGCCTGGCTCAATCGGCTGATGCAATCTGCTTCGGATCGCTTGTCCAGCGGTCGGAAAAATCTCGCCAATCCATTCATCAGATACTCCAAAGCTCTAGCCAGCAGACACTTCGCATTTTTGATGTGAATCTTCGGCAGCATTACTTCAGCCGCGAGATTTTGGAAAAGTCGTTACAAGTCGCAAATATCCTCAAAGTCAGCGACGAAGAGTTGCCCGTCTTTGCGGAGACTCTTTCCCTGACCGGCCCGACAACTTCAATAATCGACCAGCTTGCCGAAGCCTATCAACTAAACTTGATTGCTTTGACTCGTGGCGGCCACGGGAGCCTGCTCTGGCGAAATGGACAGGTCTCTGATCATCCGGGAGTGGCAACGAAAGTGGCTGACACCATCGGCGCAGGTGATTCATTCACCGCTGCTATGACACTTGGGTTACTGGCGGGCTGGGATCTTGACCTCATTAACCAATGTGCAAACAGAGTGGCAGCGTTTGTCTGCTCACAGGCTGGTGCTATGCCGATATTTCCAGCAGAACTGAAACAGCTTTTTGAATGATTTGGCCGCGAGCCGTTATTCGTCGGCAATTCGCACGACAAAAGTCAGGCGAACGGGCTTGGCGGATTTCATCAGCGATTCAGAACGCTCGGCCTGCATATCCCGTTCAAATGGCCTGCCGACCTGATTACCCGACGGGTCTTCAAGGGCTGGGTTAACCTCAATATAGTGTAACCCTGGCGACCATTTGACATCGGGCACAAATTTCCAGGTCAGGCCATCCGGCGAGATTTCAGCGGTGCCATCCAGCGGGCATTCTCCTGATTCCAGGATGCCGATCATGCGTATTGCCATGCCGGAATCTACTGGCTCATTGAAGCGAATCACCAGCGGTTCACCCGGTTTTGCAGTTGGAGCCGCGAGTTGCCATTTGCGTGGCTCAACTGGTTCATGGTCGGCAGGGCCGACCTCAATGACTTTGGAGAAGCTTTTTTTCATCGCAATTCCGCGATCATCCGGCCAGCCATCAGCCACCTTAATGTTGTATTTCTGGCCTTTTTCCAGAATCGCTCCGTCCTCTTCCCGCGGCTTAAGGCCTGATTTCACTCGGCCTGGGTCAAAAAGCAGGGTAAGCCTTCGGCCGCTTTTGTCCCACAATTCCTGGTCGAGTTCAAGAAAAGGCTGAATCAGCCGACGCCCGCTGGAATCTTCAATTGTGATTCGTTTCGCGGCTTCGCCCCGGGCCATTGGCCGATTGAATGTCAGATAAACGCGCAGAAGATTTTCAGGCCATCGCTCTCCAGCTGGCTGAAGCGAAACGACTTGCGGCTCAGGGCCACCAGAAAGAGGAATGACAAACCGAAATCGTAAGATAAATCTGGCATTGGAATCAGAGGATTGTTCGACAACCTGATAAGCCATCGCTTCGCGAAATGGATATTTTGGCCGAAACAAAACCCGCCCTGATTCGACGACCCAGCCGCCGACAATGGGTATAGGTGTCTGGTCTGGCTCGTTTTTGCCGGGCACTCGCTCAACTTGCCATCGCTGGTGCTGATTCGTTCCATTCGGTTCAGGGGCTTCAAGCACCCATTGCCCCACGCCCTCCTGATGCAGATGAAAATCTTCGTCAGCGGCGATTGTGATCGTCTGGAAAAGCGGTAGCGATAGCCCGAAAATCAGTATTGCAAGTGACTTATAGTAAGAATTCATGATTTCAGGACCAGTAAAACGGATGTCAGGAATCATTCCGTATCCGGTGAGCTTCAAAAGTGAAGCCCGGAGCCGCTCAATTGCTCCGGGCTGACACTTTAACAGATCTGCCATGCCATGACTTAAAGAAATCAGGGCAGAGGAATCGTCTTAAGATCAACAGCACCGGCCTGATTCTTGGTGAGAATCACGGCACGAGTGTCGTCAAGACGGTCCAGATGGTCAACACCCTTGAGGCCTTCAACGGTCTCATAGGGTTGGCCGGCGATACCACCGCCCGAAACCGGCTTGGTGATACCTTCGCGGCTGGCAATTCCTTCAGTGGAGATCTTCATGACGCCGCGGGCGCTATTGGCCATGAGGATAAAGTCTTTGCCATTCTTGGAATAGACGACCATGTCAAGCGGTCGGTTGCGATTGCCGAGCTCGGCAACGGTTGTGCCTTTGACGTGGCTGCCGGGGGCAAGGTCCTTCACAGGCAGCTTCACCAGTGGCGTGCAGGTGTAGGCAGCGAGCAGGTGCGGCTGACCGGCAATTCGGTAAGTAACGAATGTACGGATCGGCGACTTTGTCTCATATTTGCCATGGGCGCCGTGGTAGATCTCAACAGAGGCTCCCTGACCGGTCGGCTTGAAGGGGACGTCGAGGGTGACGAGGCGAGACGAGAACTCTTCGTTGGAAAGGCCGGCAACGTAGAGCTTTCCTTCAAAAAAGGCGATGTCGGTAATGGCATCCGAGCGAAGCGGCTGGCCTTTGGTGGTCGCACCCGCTTTGGGCAGGGCGGGGAGCTCAACCGTGGCGAACGGAATATTCGACAGGTCAAGTTCTTTCATGCTGCTGCCGGAAATTTGGAAAATGACCGGTGTGGCGGATGGTCCACGACCACGCGCAACGGAGAGGTAAGCCTTGCCACTGACTGGATTAATGGCGAGGTCGTTGATCATGACGTCAGAGGCTGGCACGCCGAGCTGATCGGCCACTTTTTTGTCGAGCTTTTCGACTTCAACGGCGGTCATTGAGTCGGCTTTGGCTGTGTCGCCTGTGCCGATGGCCCAGACAGCACCTCTTTGGGTGTCGCCAACGAACAATACGCCATCTGGACCGAAAGCCAATGCACCAGCCGACTTCAGATCGGCCTTGCCTGACTTGAGCGACTTTGCCAGATCATCGGCTTGCATTGCCGGAGTCATGGCACACAAACCGAGTAAAGCAAGGAGATAACGACGAGATAGTATCAGTTTGTTCATGGGTGCGGAATGTCTCCCTTGTTGGTGAATCGTGAGGCGGTGTGGGCATTATACAATTACAGGTTAGACGGGCCCACACTCTGTTGCAAGTAGGCGACGGCCAAAATACATTCGTCCCTGAAGATTCACGAATTCGGATATCTTCATATTTTTCCCATCTTTGCATCACAGAGCGACCGCACTGTTTCACAAGTGCCTGTTCTGTTAAAATATTAAAAATGCAACAACGGGATGTAACACCATGCTGCTGCTCAGGATAGGGTTTTCAGTGAAGTGTTTTGAAATGATTCGCACGGCGCTCATTCTTCTGCTTTTCGTAGTCTGCCGTTTGCCAGCTGGTGATGTCAGTGGCGAAATTCGTATGCCATCCACCTGCTCGCCTGAGGTTAGCCCTGCGGTGATCTGGCTAGTGCCACAGGATCCGGCAGCGGCTGATGAGGCAAAGAAGCAGGCTCTTTCGCAGGATCTCAAGAATACGGCCTTGATGCAGCAGTCAGCACTTCAGTTTGTGCCGAGGGTGCTGGTCTTGAAGAAGGGTCAGCAGATTCGATTCACGAATGAGGACAGCGAATTTCACAACGTCAATGTGCAGGCCCGAGGCGAGCTTTTCAATCAGACGATGCCGCCTGGCCAGCTGGCTGATTTCCTTCCAGCCACGACCGGAATATTGCGTATTTTTTGCAATATCCATCAGCACATGCGGGGCTTTGTGGTGATCGAGGAGACACCCTGGATTACCGCTATCGATCGCAAAGGGCGATTTCAGCTGAAGAATGTACCAGCAGGAGCTTACGACCTGTTTGTCTGGCATGAGGCGGGCGTTCGTCCGCAGCAGACGACGCTGACCGTTCCCGCCGATGGCCTTTCGATGGCCCCAATTGTTCTGGCCGATAGCGCTTCGCCCAGCCGCACCAGCCTGCTTGCCGGATCAAATGTAACTCCATGGCCTGACGTGATTAACCGAATTTCCACAAGGCTTTCAGCAGCACTTTCCGCTGCTCAAGTGTCTGATCAGGCAGGACGTGCGCGAAATCTGGCAGAAGATGCTTACTGGAAGGACTTTGACAGCACTGCAATGGAAGCTGCAGTGCGGCTGCATCTTGGGCAGGAGCGTTTGATGCAGATTAACCAGATGTTTGATCAATTTCTTGCACAGATTGTCGAAACGACTCAGAACAGTAGCCGCGAAACGAGCCAGGCAGCCAAATCAATGCGAAAGCTGGTAGCAAGCCTGGTCTCGGCTTCCGATGATTTGAAAGCAAAAGGGATTTATGATCGATCCAAAGTTATATATCCCAAAGAACTTATGGGTAATAAAACGGGGCTGGCTGAGCAACGGAATATCAACCGACTAAAAACAGCTTTTATTGAGCTAAAAAAACTGGCTGATGCGAGCCGAGCCAGTGATGCATCTATTTTCTTTACAAGGACTTATTTAACAATTTTTGCGGAAATGAAGCCGCAGCTCAGTCTCTCTTCGCCCCAGAAACTGGATCAACTCAGCAGCCAGTTTCAAATGCTCCATTCACTGCTTCGTGAGGGCCTGAAGGGGCAGGAGCTGGAAAGCGGTCTTGAGGAAATGCTTTCGATTATTGCTGAAAATGGGCGTTAATCCCATAAAAGAGCGAATAGTTCCGGTTTTGATTAATTTGTCATTTTTACCAGCCATAACGATTTTAATCTGGTGATCCTGGAATGCATCTTTGATCATCCTATTTTCTGTAACTCATTGATAGCATGATGCTAAGATCGTTGTCGCCTTGATTGGGAGGTTCGTTTTTCTGCTTTTGGCATACGAAATGCAAGTTGCTAACTGCCATGGCAGGATGCCAGTCGCTCAAAGACATTGAGAGCAGTTTGACACGGAGGTCGCGGAAAGATGTTGCTGAAAAAACTCTCCTTCAGCCTTTTCCTGGTTTCGTTAACTCAAGCAGCTCCAGCATTTGGGGATTCATTTATTGACCTTGGGCTGAACTGGACTCAGTGGCTGCCGAAGAGTGGCTCTGTTCAGAAATTTCAGCGAGATGAGGGAAATGCGGTTCTCTCCGTTCCCTCGCCGAGGCAGAGCTGGCGTACTTTTGCGTCTGAT
>JBILGL010000264.1:0-6125 GCA_044351075.1 Isosphaeraceae bacterium
TCGCCGGTCTGCCGCTGGTGGTGGTCATGCCCGACGGTGGCCGCGGCTGGTACACAAACGCTCTTGCAGGCGATGCTTACGAAGATGATCTGGTCAAAGACATTGTCGGCCTGGTCGATCGAACTTTCCCGGTCAAGGCTGAGAAGTCGGGCCGGGCGATTGGTGGGCTCTCGATGGGTGGTTATGGTGCCTTGAAGATTGGCCTGAAGCATGCCGATAAATTCGGCAGCATCAATTCGCATTCGGGTGCAATTGGCATGCTCCATCAAGTATCAGAGGCGAAGAAACTCAGCCCCGAGTTTGAGCGTATTTTCGGCCCCAGCCCCAAAGGTGGCCCGGAAGACCCGTTTGCCATTGTTCAGCAGATGGATCACGGCAAATTCCCGCCCATGCTGATTGACTGCGGCACTGAAGATTTTCTGCTCGCCCAGAACAGGGCCTTTCGCGACCATCTGCAAAAGCTGCACATCAGCCATGAATATCGCGAATTTCCCGGCGCCCACAACTGGGAATACTGGGACTTGCACGTCCGCGAAGCCATTGCATTTCATGCCAGAAATCTCGGCCTGAAGAGGTAATCAATCACTGGCATCTTGCAAAAACGCCTCCCTGCCGGGTAAAAGCAATCGTCCGACAGATGGATGATTTGCCTCTGCACTGGCCTGCTGTGAGATCGCCTGCCCATGCTTCGTACGATTGTCATTAAAGATCTCGCCCTGATCGAAAATGCGGTGATTGAGCTGCGCCCCGGGCTGACCGTCTGGACGGGCGAAACCGGGGCCGGCAAAAGCCTTTTGCTCTCGGCCATCAGTCTCGTGCTCGGTGCGCGGGCAGATGCGGCCGTTGTGCGCACCGGTAAGCCTGAGGCAGTTGTCAGTTGCACTTTTGATCTTCCCTCGACTTATCTACGCGATCGGGTAGAGACCATTCTGGGCGAATCGCTCGACGACGACTGCCTGATTCTCACCCGTCGCATTTCGGCCGACCGCGGCCGCAGCCTCGCCCAGGCGAATGCGGTGCCCGTGCCAGTCAAAACGCTTCAGCAGCTTGCCCGCCTTCTGGTCGAATATGTCGGCCAGCACCAGACTCGAAGCCTGATGGAGCCCGCCACCCAAACCATCCTGCTCGACCAGTTCGGCGAAATTCAGGCACTTGTTTCCGACTACGACAAAAATCGACTCCTCTATGAAGAGCTTCGGCAGCAGCGAGTCCAGCAAACAGCCGAAATCGGCCGAATGCGGCGAGAGCGGCAGCTGCTGGAATTTGAGCTTGAAGAACTTGATCGACTCGAGCCGATTGCCGGTGAACCGGCGAAACTGCTTGAGGAAGTGCGATGGCTGGGCCGGATCGAAGAAGTCCAGCGCATCTCTTCGGAATGCTATCAAAGGCTTTACGGCAAGGATGGCTCGGTTCATGAAATGATGACGCGACTTGTGCGCAAGCTCTCGCCGATCATCGAGCTCTCTCCCCGCCTCAAAAATGCGGGTGAATCGCTGCGACAATCCATGGAGCATCTCGAAGAGTCGGCCGACCTCCTCCAAAGCGAGTCGGATGAAGCGGAATCAGACCCACGCCGACTCGAACAGCTTGAATCGCGACTGGCGGAATATCGCCGGCTGGCTCTCCGGTTTGGTATCGATGAAAACGACCTTGAATTAACCCGATCTTCACATCGAGCCAAACTGGCGGAATTTGAAGGCATCGAAACCAGTCTCGCCGACTTTGGCCCGATTCGCTCCGCCTGGGAGGCCTGTCAATCACTCTCAGCCCGAATCTGCCAGCGCCGGCGCGACTCAGGCACGATGCTGGCCCAGCAATTGCCCACTGTTCTCAGCAGGCTCGGCATGGAGCAGGCCCGAATTGATCTGACCATCAATCCCGCCGATTTCTCGGCAGACCCAGCCGACTTGCCTGCCCTGCCCGCCGATCCGGCCCCCATCTCCATGCTCTTCTGCCCCAACCCCGGCGAAGAGGCCCGGCCGCTGGAACGAATCGCCTCAGGCGGCGAACTTTCCCGGCTTTTGCTCGCCATGATGGTCTGCCTGAGCCGCACAGACCGCATTCCGACCGTGATCTTCGACGAAATCGACACGGGTGTCGGCGGCCGTCTCGGCTCAGCCATTGGCGAAGTGCTTGCCGAACTCGCCGCCCATCATCAGGTCATCTGCATCACTCACCTGCCGCAGATCGCCAGCTTTGCGGCCGATCATCATCTTGTTAAAAAATCGGGCCGGGGCGAGCGCACGGAGACTTCGATCGAACTTCTGACAAGCGACGAAGATCGACTCGCAGAGCTGGCCTCGATGCTTCGTGGAAAAAATGCCGATAAAACGACATTTATCGAAGCCCAGGCCATGCTTGATCAGGCCCGATTATTTGTCAATCAGCAGAAAACAGAACAAGTCGCGGCAGCAGAAAAAACAGCGAAAAAACGCTCTTCCCGAAAATCATAACGATCTTTTCCGCATTCGGCAGGAATCGAGGCTGATTTTTGGCATTCCGGCACAACTTTCGTTAAAATAGAATTCAATCAATTCAAGCATAGCTGAGGCCGATTGTATGTCTTCCATTCGATTTTTCATCGCTGCCTGCCTGCTGGGCCAAATCATAGGTGGTCTGGCCGCCGCGGCTGCTGAAAAACCTAATGTCGTTCTGATCTATGCCGACGACATCGGCTATGGCGATCTCTCCTGCTATGGTGCCAGAAGTGTTTCTACGCCGAACCTTGACCGGCTGGCCCGCGAAGGCCTGAAATTTACCGACGCCCACTCCCCTTCAGCCACCTGCACCCCTTCCCGCTATGCCCTGCTGACGGGCGAATATGCATTCCGGCAGAAAGGAACGGGCGTTGCCAAAGGCGATGCCACGATGATCATCAGCCCCGGAAGGGTGACGCTGGCGAGTATTCTGAAAAACGCCGGATATAAAACAGGTGTCGTTGGTAAGTGGCATCTGGGGTTGGGTAATCCGGGCATGAATTGGAATGGGCCGATCACACCCGGGCCGCAGGATCTGGGCTTCGACGAACACTTTATCATTCCTGCCACCGGCGACCGCGTGCCCTGTGTTTATGTCGAAAATGGCCGCGTTGCCGGTCTTGATCCGGCAGATCCGATTCGCGTGAGCTTTGAGGGCCCGATTGATCACTCGCCAACCGGCAAATCAAATCCGGAATTGTTATTTCGTACCAAGCCCAGCCATGGGCACGACATGACAATCGTCAATGGCATCAGCCGGATTGGCTATATGACGGGCGGCAAAAAAGCCCTCTGGAACGATGAAACCATGGCCGACGACCTTACGGCCCGGGCCCTGAAATTCATCGAATCGCACAAAACCGACCGGTTTTTCCTCTTCTTTAACACGCATGATATTCACGTTCCGCGCGTGCCGCACCCGCGATTTGTCGGCAAAACGTCGATGGGCCCACGTGGCGATGCCATCGTCCAGCTCGACTGGTGCGTGGGTGAAGTCCTCAAAAAGCTCGATGAACTTGGCCTGACCAAAGAGACCATGGTGCTTTTCAGCAGCGATAACGGCCCGGTGGTTGACGACGGCTATCGCGAAGATGCCGAAGAAAAACTTGGCTCGCACAAGCCTGCCGGTCCATTTCGTGGTGGTAAATACAGCAATTTCGAAGCTGGAACGCGTGTGCCGCTGCTGGTGCGCTGGCCTGCGGCGATCAAGGCGGGCGGTGAGTCTTCCGCACTGTTGGCACATGTCGATTTTCCGGCTTCTTTCGCGAAAATCACGGGCCAGGAGCTGCCGGCCAATGCCGCGCCCGATAGTTTTGACGTGGCTGATGCCCTGATGGGGCGAACAACCGTTGGCCGCGACCATCTGGTAGAGCACGCTGGCGTGACATCGCTGCGGCAGGGCCAGTGGAAGTTTATTCCGGCAGGCAATGGCCCGAAATTGAATCGGCTGACGAATACCGAGATGGGCAACGACAAAATGCCGCAGCTATATGACCTTGCTGCCGACCCCGGCGAGACAAAAAATCTGGCTGTGAAGGAGCCTCAGCGGCTGGCTGAGATGCGGAAAAAACTGGAATCAATCAAAACCGGCGGATCAAGCCGACCGGGTTTCAAACCCTGACAGATGACAATGAATGGACCTGAAAAAAGCCTGGCAGATCGCTTGTCTGATCGCGTCAATCGCTGGTCAGGCAAGCCGCTTTCGCTCATCGGCCACCTCCTGCTGATGCTGGTGATTCTTGCTTCGCCGTGCTGGCTTTTCGGCATCTCCCGGCTGCCCGGCTGGGTTTTGCCTGATACGGCGGTCTCTCCGACGATCCATCGTTTTCTGGCATGCAGGCTCCATTCCGACGATTTCGCCTATATCGGCAGCTCGCGAAATCTGGGCCGGACGATTGACAATCTTTTTGTGCCACATAATACGCACATTTGTCCTTCCTGGCGAATCCTGACATGGTCGCTCGTCTCTATAGCCGGCGACCTCACACATATTCCCGTGGTTCTGGGCATCGCCACCTATTTCGCACTCGTCCTGCTGATGCTGATGGCCGGTCACTTTGTGGCGCACGAAACAGGCCGGCTTTTTCAAGGCTTTCTCGCCTCGCTCTGCACGGGCCTGACTTCCATTCAGTGGCTCTCTACACTCTGGTATTCCGCCGGCCAGACGATCTGGGCCGCTATTTTCATTCTCTCAAGCCTGATCCTCGCCCAGCTCTGGCTGAGACATCGCTGGGCCATCATCTGGCTTCCGCTGGTTGCCAGTTGCTGGATCGCCGGCGGTTTCTGGACGATCGGACACGCGTCAGGGCCAGTCACAGCCATCTACCTTCTGGCCAGGCTTCCGCGGAGCCAGTGGCGTCTGGCCCTCATTCCCTTTCTGGCGACCGTTCTGGCAATTGTCGTTACTCTCACTGTCGGCGGCGAGGCCATTGATGCGACTAACTCGTTTCATGGCCGAAATATCCGGGAGGCAGTTGATCCGATTCGCGGCGTTGTCAATACGGCCCATTCGATTTTAGAAACCATGATTCTCGGCAATCTTGGCATTAATGCCATGACGACCGATGTCCAGAGCTTTCTGCTCGTTCTATTGATCATCATCGGCTGGGCCTGCTGGCATCGACAGAAAAATCTCCGCATTAATTCGCTGGAATGGGCTGGCAGCGCACTTTTTGTCTCAGCCTATCTGGTGGAATGGACTTTCCGCGGCTATTTCTCCTGGATCGCTCTGAAAAATGTCGTTCCCTGGTACGACACCATCCCCCTGGCTGGCTGGGTCATCTTCATTTCAGGTATCGCTCAGGCTGCTTTGGCCGGCAATCACTCACCTGACGAAAATCCGCCACAGCCTCTCAAAATGTCGCGAATGAACATGATGATCATTTTAACGACAACTGTCATTATCAATCTCTTGCATCAGCCGGAAATTGACAGAATTCTGGTCGAAAGTCAGCCACCACTGACAACCTATGAAATTGAAAACAGGATGTTTCCGATCCAGAGCCTCAGGCGACTTCGGGCGGCTTATATCTGGGATGAAAAAGTGAAGTGGCAGCGGCGTCAGCTTGAACGATTGCATCTGTCTGAGCAAATTGCCAGACGCGAAGGCTGGTCCGTTGAAGATGTCTCAAATGCCGTCGGCCGAGTCCGCTTACCTATGATTCCCAAGGTTTATGATGCTGTTTTTATGATGGATCTGCCGCTGAAAAGTCAAAACAAAGCCAACCCCGACCAAATCCGGCTCGCCCTCTCACCCATTCTGACACTTGAAAAAGAACCAACCCCCGAGTGGCTCAGGGGCAAACCCGTTGCCTGGCCGCCGGAAGGCTGGGAAACCAAAGAATAGTTGGCACTCGACCCATTTCAGACAAGGCCCGGAATTGGCTTCCAGCTCGTCATGACCTGACTGATCTCATTGGGCAGACTTTCAATCACACGCATCTGGCTGACGTCAACTGTCCGTTCCAGTATCGTTGCGACCAACTCTTTATTGCCTATCGGCAGATCGGCCGGTTCGCCGGCATCGCGGCCCGATCGACCAATCACCTGCCCCTTTTTCGTACCACCACCGTAGATAAATAGCGGAGCCAGCCCGCCCCAGTGGTCGCGGCCACCTTTGGCATTGATACGTGGCGTGCGGCCCATTTC
>JBILGL010000265.1:0-6117 GCA_044351075.1 Isosphaeraceae bacterium
GAGCCCGCAGCCGCTGGCCATCAGGGCGGCCGTGACCACCGAGGCACAGTTGTATTTCTTGCTGATCAGCTTGAAGCGATAGTAGGGGCGTACGCCTCTGGAGGCTGAATTGCCATTGGAATCGCTGCGAATCTCCCACCACTTCTTCAGGTTTGATTCACAAAGCCCGACTCTCTGATCTGTAATGTCGCGGCCATCGTCATCGATTGTGGGGATATCGATCACATCGTTTGGTACACGGACCCATGAAAAGATACCAGTTCTGGTGTTTTCAACCTGAGTGCCGCCCAGGCCCACTGTCGGGCCTCTCATTTGATTGGCATGCGGTTGAATGGTGTTCGTGTTCAGAGCGAATTGGATGTCTGTTGACAATTGCGAACAGGGATCGTTCATAAACTTGTCGATGCCCTTGCCAATTTCAAAACCCCTTGAGTCACGCGTAGCAACTCCAGGTGCATTGCCTGGAATCGATTCCAGCGGAAACCAGCTGATGTAGGTGTCGATTTCGCTCAGGCCAGGACCAGTGCTGCGAGTGATCGCTAAAGCGGCATGACCTTGAGATGACATTGGATTGTTGTTTGCATGCCATACCATTACCCGAATCATGACACACCCCCTTCGCTTTCTTCACCTGCCTTTTTTTCTCTCCGATCAACTCCTCATGATTATCATTTCGATATGAATCAAAAGAATGTTCGAATACTTTTAAAATATTTTTTGATTAGACAAAATATTTATCTTTTACTTCATTATTGCCGATGGCTGAATGGGAAAAATTTTTAAGGCTCAGGTATTAAATTGACTGGTAACGCGAAAGATTCAGGCCTTCAGCACAGTGATCGTCGTTGGTTGATTCATTTAGCCCGAATTTCTTGTTTTGCAGTCTTTTTTTGCTATCAAGGCATTTGAAGTTGGCTGGTTAGCTGCATTTTTGATCGACTTGACGTATATTTACAGTAATAAGAAATCTGCTGGTTGGGCTTGGCCGGCTATTGCGAGGCACTGTTGATGGAAAATCAGGATTCGACTTCCGCCTGTTCGATAGCCGGGCAATGGGCCAAAAAAAATGCTGAGGCCATTGCGCCCGATTGGGCTCCGCCGGTTGATTTGCCAATCAACGAGCGAGTCGGGCAAGTTTTTGAGAAAGTGATTAACCCTGACCTGGCCCGTGATGGTGGCTCGGTAGAGCTCGTCGGGGTGGATAGCGACCGCGTTGTGCAGATTCGCATGAAGGGGAGCTGTCAGGGCTGTGCTTCGTCGGCCATTCGGCTTTCGATGATTCTCGAAGCCACCGTCAAGAAATACGTGCCTGAAGTACGCTTTCTGGAAGTGGTTGTGTAGGGCGTGGCAGGCTCTACTGATTGTCATAGTTTCAATGAGATCGAGCCGCCGTGGATTTTGCCACGGGCGGCTTACCTGCATATTCCGTTTTGTGCGCATAAATGCGGCTATTGTGATTTTGCATCGGTCGCCGGCCACGACGATCTGGCTGATGCATATCTCGCTGCCCTTGAAGCGGAAATCAGCCGGTCACTGGCGGAGAAAGCCGCTGTCAATACGGTGTTTGTTGGTGGCGGCACACCCACACGGTTATCGGCATCTCAAATAATGCAATTTTGCAGTATGGTGCATCGTTATTTTGAGCTTCTGCCCGAATATGAATGGACGATTGAAGCCAACCCCGGCACGCTTGATGAAATGAAATTGCAGGTGCTGATGGATCAGGGCGTGAACAGGGTGAGCCTGGGGGCACAGTCGTTTGACACAAAAGCGCTGGCGGCACTTGAGCGAAACCACAACCCGGCCGACGTTTACCGATGTGTGGAGATGCTTCAAAAAGCAGGCATGGCGTGGTCGCTCGACCTGATTTTTGCTGCCCCCGGCACCAATTTAATGAGCTGGGAAAATGATTTAAAAACCGTGCTTGATTTCAATCCACGTCATTTGTCGTGTTATGGCCTGATTTACGAAAAAGGCACCGCCCTCTGGAAGCAGCTTCAGGCCGGGCTTGTTACGCCCGTTGACGACGAAATTGAAGCCGAAATGTATGAAAAAACGATTGCAACACTGGCTTCAGCGGGGCTAGAGCAATATGAAATTTCGAATTACGCCTGCCCGGGTGCGGAATGCCGCCATAATCTTGTTTACTGGGCGAACGATGCCTATTACGGCTTTGGTTTGGGGGCAGCTCGCTATATCGGCGGCCAGAGGGCCACAAATATTCGGGATTTGCCCGCTTACATTCGACGAATATCAGAAAATCAGGATGTGACAGGCCCTTCCGAGCGTCTCACACCCGAAGAGCGGGCTCGCGAAACGGCTACACTGATGATCAGGCGGGTGAAGCTGGGGATTGATCGAGCGGATTTCAGCTGGCGGACCGGTTTTTCGATTGATTCGCTGGCCGGTGAGGCCATTGCCCGGCATTTGGCTGGCGGATTAATAACGGATGATGGCAGTTGTTTGAAACTGACGCGCAGAGGAGTGATGCTGGGCGACCTGGTGGCGGCTGATTTTCTGGGTGAATGATCACTTGTTGAAATGGAAATCATTGGATTGAAAAATCGATTCAATAAATTTCATTTCAGAAAGCATCATTCAAAATAATGCTTTCTGATTGTATTTGAATATTGAATTGTATCAGAGATGGATTTTATTGTCTGTCACCTTTGAGGGGTGAGCTCGATGGTGCGAAGCTCGCCCTGGGCTGAGCCGGGGGCAGCGGGAATAAAGCCCTGACGAATGCCGTGGCCGTAATTTCGTCCGGCATAGCCACCTAAAAAGAGCGGCTTGGTGGGCATTTCAAAGCCTGAAGAGATCAAAGGCCGATTTGTCTGCCAGCGTGTCGGGCCCTGGTTGGCCGGTGTTGGCTGAATCAAGGCCGCGTGGGGGGCCTGTGGCAGAATGGTGACCTGTGTGAGCCGGCGGGCACGCTGCCGAGGCATGATCTGGACCTGGGCGTGGGTCTCTGTTGCGAAAACAGCCAGCAGCAAGCCGGCCGAAATGCATTTCAGCAGTGATCGTATCATTTGACAGCCATCCCTTCCGATCATTTATCCGCCGGTTCGTTGTTGCGTCAATGGAATTATCGGCAGGAGACTCGCCGGTCGATCAGCATTCGTGACAACGATTCAGAAGGCGTAGGCAAATCCGAAGTTGTAAGTGAATGGTGGGCCTGAGGATCGATCAAGGCCAAGATTGTAATTACCCCAGAGGCTCCAGCGATCGCCAAGATAATAGAGCCCGCCGACGCCCAGCACCGTGTTGCCGCCATATTGAGGCAGCGAAGCACCATTGAAATAGCCGTGCAAAAAGACGGCGAAGTCGTCGGTGATTGCCTTTTGCAGCGACCATTGGGCAAAAAACTGTTGAAGATAGATCTGACCAAGCCGTGGCGCGTTGGTATTGGCAGGCTGAACACCGATATTCCATTCGAGATTCCAGCCATCGCCAAAGTTATAGTCAAAAAGCAGGTTAACTGTAGGGGCCACACCAATTTGAAGATTGCTTGAGCCGGTATCCGTTGACATAAACACTTCCATGCCCATCGCCGGCACCAGCGACCGAATGCGCTGCTCCCAGAAATTGATCTTGAAATCGATGTAAAGCGGAGCAGCACCTGTGGTTGCGGGCGATGGCCCAACGCCTGTATCTTTATTCCCTTTAAAAGCCGCCTGATAAGTCAGACCGTTTGAAAAGAGACGGAATTCGACGCGATCCGTCAGGCCGAACCGAAGCAGATAGCCAAAGCTGTAAGTGTAAGCCTGAGCATCAGTTGGGCCATTGACCTGAAGGGGCTGCGTTTCGATGTAAATGTGCCCGCGCTCGAGAGTGTAGGCGGAGTTGGGGAAGTTGGCCGAGTCAGGGCCCGGGTTTCTGATGGAGATTGGCAGCGTGGCGTCGGCCAGCACCTGATTAAGGAAGAGCCGGTTTAAGCGTGTAAAAAAGGTAGGTGGGAGTGGTTGTTCGGGGGCTTCTACCTCGTCTTCCTCCTGCCCATTGCCTTCCCGTAACCTGCGGCTGAGCTCCGGAAAGAGCACGTCCATAAAGCCGGGGCCCTCTTCAATTTCGCCGTATTCCTGAGCTCGCTGGCCAAATCGGCCTGACCCAGTCAGCGGGCGGCCGAAAGTCGGCTGTTCGGTCTGCATTGCCTGGCGAAATCGCTGATACAGTGGCGTCTCTCTGCTCAGGTATTGTGGCTCGGCATTGCCCGACAACGATTCGGTGAACCGCCCGGCTTCCATGCTGGGGAGACCTTCCGGAAGTTCATTTGTTTCAGGTAGTTGTGGTAATTCGCCGGGGGCTTCGGCGGCCGGCTCAATTGTTGGCGGAGAGGCGACTTCCTCTTGCGTTTGCGCATGTGAAACAGAACGAACCGACCCGCCGATGAGAAGAGCCAGCATCACAAATGCCTTGGTAATCAGGCTTGTTTTGATGGCTTCATGGCTTGGTTTCATCTGCACATCACTCCGCGCGGTGGATGAAGACTCTCGGATTTTAAACACGAGACTAGTCCATAAACTCGTTATCGTCGTTTAAATCGCTACAAATTAACAAAAATGAATTCGGTTGGTTCATGATTTGAAAAGTAGGTTTGCAAGATTCGGCGACTCAGCAGAATGATGCTGATGCCAGATCAGATTGAGATGTTTTTTTGAAAAATGACTATTCGATTTGGCTAAGGTGACTAACTTAAATTTACTTACTCAACCTATCCTAATATGTGGTTTGTCGTCATGGATTTCATCGAAAAAACTATTTTGCCTTGCCTGCTTGAGCCTGGGCAGCCTGTTGCGGTGCTGACGAGCGGCGGTTCAGACAGTGCTATTCTGGCCGTTGATCTCGCCCGGCGTGGTTTTCAGGTCTATCCGCTTTACATTCGTTTTGGCCTGAGGTGGGAAGAGATTGAGATTGCCCATGCAAGGCAATTTCTGGCGGCGGCTGGGCATCCGAATCTGAGGCCTCTGGTTGAGCTGAATCAGCCGATGGGCGATATTTATGGCACGCACTGGAGCCGACAGGGGGCGGTGCCTGATGCTCAATCGGCCGACGAGGCTGTTTATCTGCCGGGCCGTAATATCATGCTGGTTTCCAAGGCGGCGGTTTGGTCGGCCTTAAATGGTGTGCATTTCATTTTTTCGGGTGTGTTGGCGGGTAATCCATTTTCTGATGCCACACAAACTTTTTTTGACAGTCTGACGGCAGCCATTTCGATGGGGCTTGAGTGGCACATTGAAGTGGCACGCCCTTATGCTCATCTGAAAAAAATTGATGTGCTCAAGATTGGCCACGCTATGCCTTTACAGTTTACTTTCAGTTGCCTGAGCCCGGTTGATGGCCGGCATTGCGGCGACTGTAACAAATGTGCAGAGCGGCAAAAGGCGTTTCGCGAAGCAGGAATTGTTGATCAGACAGAATATGCGGCCGTGGCCGCCAGTTCCGGGGTATAATCACAATGAGTCTGGCGGAAATCGAAAATCTGGCGGAAAGCTGCCGGGAACAGGGGCGGAGTCAACGGGCCATGTATCAGGTTGCGCGTGAGCTGGAATTTTGTTACGGGCATCGACTGCTGAACTATCCGGGCAAGTGCCGCCACCTGCATGGTCATAATGGCCGCGCCATTATCACGCTTGAGGCCGAAGCGCTTGACGAACGCGGCATGCTTGTTGATTTTGCCGACATCAAGCAGAAAGTGCAGCGATGGGTCGATGATAATCTCGACCACAACATGATTCTCTGCAAGGACGACCCGATCGTGCCCGTGCTCAAGGCCCAGGGCGAGCGTTTTTTCCTGATGGATTCAAACCCGACCGCTGAAAATATTGCCCGGCTGATCTTTGATCATGCCTACAAGGCCGGGTTGCCGGTCGTCAAAGTACAGCTCTGGGAAACGGCCAATTGCCACGCCTCCTACCAGATGACTTCCGGCATGGCCACCGCCGATGGCATGGCCGCGGCCTGGCGTGAACCGACCTGGCGCGAAGTGCACGACGACTCGGTGGTCTAAGGCCTGATGCAAATTATTGCAAGTGTGCCAATTAGCGGGATGGCCCGGATGGTACACGAAAATGGGGCCGGTATTCCTGCCGGCCTTGTACGCTATGCCCGCTGTGGCTG
>JBILGL010000266.1:0-6113 GCA_044351075.1 Isosphaeraceae bacterium
GCAGACCTGCTGCAAGTTTCTTCAGCTCTGGCAGATAGCCACCATGACCAGCGATTCGGAGGTCGGCTCCGGGGAGATGTCTCATCAGCCCGATGACTTCCTGAAAACCCTTGATTTTCTCGGCCCTGCCGACACATAAAAAATAGGGCCTGGTGGTGTTATCAGTTGAACCCGGCAGCCCTCTGAGCCGCCGTGCGAAAGGCCAGTCATCCGGCAGAAAATATGGCAGAGTGTCGATTTTCCGGTTGATACCGCGTCGCCTGTGCTCTTCTGCGGCCGACTCACTTGGCACAATCAGCCGGTCAAGTTCCTGAAGTCCCTTCTCCATCGCGCTTGTCTCACGCCACCACTGCGGCGGCCGTCCCTGCGCGATTGAGCAGCGATGACAAGCCGACTCCCTGCAAAGCGTATCATCAGACTTCCAAAGCACATGCATCGGGCAGACAAGCCAGTGCTCATGGGCCGTCATGAATTTCACAGCCGAGCCAAAATCCTTGCGAATGAGCCCCGGCCCGCCAATGAGCGACAAATTGTGAAAATGGACAACGTCTGGCTTGATCTGATGCATCAGCCGCTGAATTGCCGGCCATTTTGGCCCTGGCCCGCCTGTTTGCTGGGTCCAGAGCGGCGAAATCGGTCCCCAGCCTGTTCTAAGGCCATGAACGCTCACACCTTCCGGCGGCTGGTATGATCTTGGCGGATAATCTCCGCGCACCAGATCAAAAGCCTCTTCACAGTAAATCACGTGCACGTCGTGGCCGCGTCTGGCAAGTGCCCGTGAGAGCCGGTCAACATAAGCGGAATCGCCGCCGAAGCTATGCTTGCCAAAAAAGCTGGTGAGCATGCAGAATTTCATCCTGCCCACCTGCTTCCGTGCCGTTTCGGGGCAATCGTCTGCTCGATCTCCTGCCAGAGCATTCGCCCGGCCACTTCCCATCGAAATTGCTGGGATCGCTCGCGCCCGCGATTGGCTAATTTGCTTCGCAGTTCTTCATTATGAATCAAACTCAGCCATTTTTGCCTGAGATCGTTCACATCGAGCGGGTCGAAGCTCAGCCCGGCATCGCCCACCACTTCCGGCAGCGATCCAGCCGTGCTGTGCAAAACGGCCGTTCCTGAAGCCATCGCCTCTGCTGCCGGCAGACCGAAGCCTTCCCAGAGCGAGGGCAACACCACACCCTTTGCCTGCCGATAAAGAATCGCCAGGCGATCGTCAGGCACGAAGCCGGTGAGGATAACACGGCTGGAGAGCCCTTCTGCTTCGATTTTCGCCCTGATTTCCGGCACATGTGTGTGGAAATTGTCGCTGAAATCACCGACGAGCAAAAGTTTGCCGCTTTCCGGTGGCAAGCTGGCAAATGCCTCGACCAGCCGGAGCAGATTCTTGTGTGGGCTGAGGCCGCCGACATAAAGCCAATAGGGTTCTGATGGTTGCAGGCCGAAGGTGGTGAGCAGTTCTGTGTAATTCGGGAGCTGGCTTTCATCAGACAGGAAAACGGGATCGACGCCCTCGGTCAGAAGCCCGATTGCTGATTCACTGGTATGGAAAAAACGTGCGAGATCGCGCCGGGATGTGGCGGAGACGGTGGTCATTCGGCTGGTATTCCAGCGAGCCGCCTGTTCTTTCATCCACCAGAACCATCGCCCCTGACGAGTTGGGAAAACGAGGTCGGGCCGATCAACCGCCAGAGTGTCATGAAATGTGACAATTGACTTCTGCCATGGCATCAGCGGAAAGTAAGTAAACGACGACGGAAAATAATAGAGATCAAAGCCCATGGCAGCCACAGCCCGCGACATGGCCCAGAGTTCGTTGCCAGAGCGATTTCCCTTTGCCGAAGCGGCCTGAGCCTGGCTTCGACTGAGCGGTACAACCTGTTTCTGCACTGATTCTGGCAGTTTTACTGCATCTGACGATGGCTCGTCGATCACCACATGAAGCTCAAAGCCGGGATTGGTTGCGGCCAATCCGCTTAAAATGCCACGTGCAAACCGGCCGAAGCCGCGGCGATTCGCCAGCGCAGCTCCATCAAAGCCGATTTTCAGTAGTCTTTCAGCGTTTTTGTACGTGGGCTCATCCATGCGGCAGATCCTTCTTCGCCAGCACAATATAAGAATGCCCAATCGGTAAATTGACAAGCCCATTTGCCACAATTTGGCTCTCAGCCCAGCCCACCATCGCCCCGGCCCAACTTCCTCTCGGTCGAGTGTGCCAGGCTGACGGTAAACCGTGTTTTTTAGGCGTATCAGGGCGATGTTGCTTTTGCCGAAAGATGGAAATGCAATCTTCCACTATTCCGCCGATCATATTGAAATGACTTGGTTTGATGATCCTGAGCCCTGATTGCATTAAAGTGATATTTAACCAGTTGGCATGAATGACAGACTTGTCCGTATTACTATTGAATTGCAACCCCGCACCATTGGTACGAATCAGCATAAGCCCATTGGGTGCTAATGCTCTGGCCATATTCCTGATAGCATTTGCACGATCATTAACCGGCACATGTTGTATTACATCAAGCGAAGAAATGAAATCAAATCGATCCGCTTCAAAATTAATATCCGGTAAAATTCCATGTGATAAATGGATGGTTTTTTCAGGATGAATTTCAATGCTTTTTGGCCCTTTTAATTCAGGCTCGATACCCACCTGCTCTGCCCAGCAATTCCAGCAGGACCACTCAACCAATCTTGCTCCGCTCCCGCATCCGGCATCAAGCCAGCGTAAAGCTCTTGTGTTATAAGTCGGAAGGCGGCGTAAAGCACGCTGGGCCCATCGGCGTTCGATACGTTCAATACTACGCCCCCACCAGTGGTTTCGCGATGAACGATCAAGTAGATGAAAATACTCTTCAGGGTTATTTAGCGTCAGTGGGGCTTCATGCATGGCTTTTGGCTGACTTGAGCACTTCCCTTCGATTGACTTTTAATGGAATGACAATTGAACTTGATCTGGCGATTGAATCTCTGCCAACATTTTTGCGATGAGTATTTAAAAGATAGTGGCCTGCAAGTCTTATTGAAATCCAGTCTAATAGAATCATACCGATCATGAGATTGTCTGCCTGTAGGTTTGTTTTTGCCAGGATCATGGTAATCAGGCAGTTAATGCAGCTTATGCCGGGCACGATCATGGCTTTTTGATCTTGTCTTTGAGCTGTGAGAAGGCTGCCCAGCCAGAATCCATAAGCAATTGCGCCAAATCGTACCAATGAAAGTAATAAAATTTCGCTATTACAACTGAGAAGCTCGACTGGTGTATGGATTATTGCAATCAGAAATAATACAACTGATGATGAAGTTAAGATAAATCTCGCCTTAAGATCAAATTGCATTATTTTTTCTAATGGCCAGGTTGACATTTGATGAGAGATCGATCCAAGCCAGTTTCCGAATGGAATAACAGTCGAGAGAAGAAGCCTGCGGCCTGGCGCGATAACGGCCCAGATTTCCGGTGCAAATAAGCCAAGGAGTATGGCATCTAAACTGTAAGAGGAGACACGAAGCCAGCGTGAAAAACTTTGTTGCAGACTTCGCTTAAAGATTGCATTACCACCGCGGTAAAGAAGTGTTATCCAGCGTCCAATTGGCCTGATTCCCTGCTGCCATGCGTCAAGCCACCACATCAGCCAGAGAATTAATTCAGAAATAAGATACAATTTGGCAATTGAAACTGGATGATAAGCGGAATTATTTAAAAGTAATATCAGGAGTATCAAATTCTTGAATATTAATAAAAATGAAACCTTGCTGAATCGGCCCTGAACCCGTGCCAGAATATCAGGAGTTGTTGCTGAAACTGGAATTGTCAGGCCAAGGTAAATGGCCGCTTGATATTCTGAAATACCAGAGAAATATGCGCCTGCCCCATAAAGACAAAATGCGGGTAAACTTAATAGAAAGCGTATCAAAATGAGAATTGCCATCCATTCCGATAAATGAGTTGGGTGGCGATAAGCGCTTCGGGTGGCGACCAGATCCAGACCATTTCGCGGCAATAGCAGACAAAGACCGAGCCAGACCTGAAGCCATTCCCAGCTTGCAAATTCTGCTGAAGAGAGGTTTTTTAACAGGATTGCAAAAATACAGAATCCAGATGCAATTGACCCGTATTCTGCCAAAAGCAGCAAAACCTTTGAAGCAAGATTCAAATTTATTTGCAATCTGAAATTCATTAGTATTCTTACGATGCTTTCATTTTCTGTGATTCGCTGGTGATTTGAATTTCTCCTACCGGTCCAAATTCAGTTAAAATGAAATTTAATATTGGAATTCGTGACACAATTCCCAATAATCTGGCAATTCTGCCCCTCAATGAGCGATCTGTTTTTGGCCAGCCGCTCATATCGGCCGCCTGAAATGTAATTAAAATATTGCTTGAATTATTTCTTATTAAATCATACCACTGCCTTGGAGATCTGCACAGAGGCTGATAGATTTGCCCCCGCCTTTTTTTTAAATACCATTTAGCCATGCCTTCCGGCAGCCATTTTATGACCCAGAGGCCAACATGCGGATCAGGCCCTGGCCAGCGACCATTCGGCGACCAGATCCAAATTGTTCCACCCGGTTTAAGCACTCGCAGCATTTCTCTGATGGCCTGAATCGGTTCGTTGAGATGCTCCAGCAGGCTGTCTGCGACAATGAGGTCAAACGATTCATCGGAAAATGGCATTTTCTCAACACATGCTGGAAATATTCGATCGTGATTTTCATCGAATTTATCTCTGCTGACTCTTTTTCGTGCAACCACCAGCCATCGGCTTGCAATATCAATACCGATTGCGTTTCGCCCTGATTCGAACGCTGCAGCGAGAAAACCGCCTGTGCCGCAGCCGACTTCAAGTATCGCCCCGTTTTTTGGCAATCGTTCCAGCAAAGCATAACCACGATGGTTTGCGTCGAGAATATGCCTGACAAATTGTTCGCGACGAGTGGCATCCACGTCCGCTGTCATTGAATAATAAGCTCTGGCCAGTTCTTCAAGATTGCAATTTTGCTCTTTTTCAGCGAGCCTCTGTGCTTTACGACGTTCCTGATTCAAGCTCAGGTATCGGTCGGAATGCGTTCTCAGGTCAGGCATGCCATTAATTAAATGAAATTCCACCATGCATTGCTGACATTGAATGGAATTACTGGTTTTGGAAATCAATTTACCCTTACAATGTGGGCATACGATCAGTGTTAACTGAATTGGATTATTGAAATTGACTCTGGATCCCTGTCGCTTTGTAATCATCGAAGTTGTCTCAGCTTTCTCAGATAATGGCCTCCGATGCGTCGAAGCCGAAGCCAGCACAATTCATGATTTGAAGGAGGGCGATAAAGAAATCTACGGGCGATCCGGCTGTAAATCAGGTCATAAATTTCAATTCGAGGAAGATATTCCTGACGAACGCTGGAATGATCGATCCAGCCAGGCTCTGTACCCAAACCGATCATACCCGACTGAAATACAATGTCTCTCGCAATCGCTGGTGCCGAACCATAGGGATAGGCGAAGAAATCACATGAATGGCCAGTTTGATCTTCAATGACTTTCTGGGAAGTTTCAATTTCGGTTTTAATCTGTTGAGGTGAAATTCGAGTGAAATCGGGATGTGTATGCGAGTGTGCGCCGATCGTCCAGCCCTGAGCCTGAAGGTCTCTGATCTGTGACCAGTTAAGGCAAGATTCGCGAACAACCCATTTGGGTTGCCCCGGCCAATGATTTGTGCCACCAGCATTTCCTGTCACAATAAAAACTGTTCCTTTCCATGGCATGATTTCTGCCGCTCTCATGACTGATTCCAGGCCGTCGTCAAAGGTGATATAACGTTTTGTCTGAGATTGATAATGCAAACTCGATTGCGACGAGATGAAATCCTGCTTTTTCAGTGGTTCGAATGAATAAGATAGCGGGCTGCTGGCCTCTACAAACTGATTGAAAACTTCAAGGGAGAGGTGTGTGGGCGATGACTTTGAATCATGAAACCCATGGGCTGAAAAAATGGCCGATTCACTCATGCGATTTTCAAGTTTGCATTTGTTAAACTTGTATTGTTGAAATTCTTGTTTGCTTTTGTCTTTTTAATATTTTCAATGATTTCGGCGATTATCAGCCCCTCGAT
>JBILGL010000267.1:0-6109 GCA_044351075.1 Isosphaeraceae bacterium
ATGTCCCAAATCACTCCATTGAACGTACTTATTCTATAGAATGATGTATATGCCATCGCTCTGTCAATCAGAGAGCCGCGCATCTCCTTCGAGGCCGTTCAAATGCGACCAGGACAAAAAAGAATAGTTATCAGACTGGCAATACTCGCCCTGTTTATTTTCTCTGGTCAACCCATTTCAGCCCAGTCGCTGCAACAACTCGCCAAAAAACAGCAGCAGGGTATTGCCAAGGCCAAGTCGCAGGCCGCCGCCAAAACCAAGCAGCAACAGCAACGCCTGCTGGCCGAAGCCAAAAAAAACGCCGCCGCCAAGCCAAAATTGCCCAAGGCACCGGTCGATCCAAAAGCCGTTGCAGTCGCTTCGGTTGACCCTAATCGCCGTGAAGAAGCACTCGCTTCGGCTGCCAAGATCGATGAACTTGTCGCCGCTGGTCTGGCCAGAGCCAACGAAAAACCGAATGCTGATTCAAGCGATTTCATCTTTCTCCGCCGCGTCTATCTCGATGCCAATGGCCTCATCCCCACACTCGTCCAAGCCAACGATTTTCTCAATAACAAGTCGAAAACAAGAAGGGCTGAGCTCGTCGATAAACTTCTCAGCTCGCCCGGCTATGCCAGCCATCTTTACAACTACTGGGCAGATGTGTTGCGGCTGGTCGATCGATCAAATAATAATCGCTACTTGCGGCCTTATGAAGACTGGGTCCGTGAAAGCCTGCAAAAAAATACGCATTTTGACGACATGGTGCGTGAAATGCTATCAGCAGAGGGCCGCGTGCTAGACAATCCCGCCACCGGCTATGTTCTGCGCGATGCCGGCATGCCGCTTGACAGCCTCAACAATACAGTTCGCATTTTTCTCGGCACGCGAATCGGCTGTGCCCAGTGCCACGATCACCCGTTTGACCGCTGGAAGCAAAAAGAGTTCTATCAGCTTGCGGCATTCAGTAGTGGCCTGCAATATACCAAGCCACCCGATTTGCAGATGGATATCAGCCGCGACGACTTCGCCGACCGCAAGTTTACCCAGTTTCGCAATGTCGTTTTGAACAACAATCGGCAGAATGTCTGGGAAAATGGTCGGGTAAAGCTCAAGTATCCGCACGATTACGACTATCCCGATGCCAAGCCGGGTGATGTCGTGAAGCCATCGGTGCTCTGGGGTGAAAACCCGACAGATACCCGTTCCATGCCGGGCCGCATGCAGTTTGCCGCCTGGGTGACGGATAAATCAAACCCCCGATTCGCCCGCACACTGGCCAATCGCCTATGGAAGCTTGTGATGGGCCGTGGGCTGATTGAGCCTGTAGACGACCTCCGCGACGACACTGTGGCGACCAACGAAGAACTCATGCGACACCTGGAAAAGGAGATTGTCAGGCTTGATTTCGATATGAAGGAATTTCTTCGGATCATTTTGTATTCCAAAACATACCAGCGTCAATCGACGTATATCGATATTGACCCTGCCAAGCCTTATCTATTCCCGGGACCAGCGCTCAGACGCATGACAGCCGAACAGGTGTGGGATAGCCTGCTGGCTCTGACCATTCCCAATCCTGACCTCATTCCGCGTCCATCAGAAGCTGAATTTGAGCAGGCTATCAAAATCAAAAAAGGCGAAAAGGCCAGCGAAGTAGCTGCACGGGTGGAAAAGCTGGACGATATTCGTAAAAATGAGCGTCAGGCTGACGAAAAAAGTCTTTACAACCCCGGCGATATTCCCGAACGGCTGATTTTGAGGCGTGCCAGCGAGCTGCCCAGCCCCCAGCCCCTTGGCCACTTTCTGCGTGAATTTGGCCAGTCGGACCGCGAAATCATCGCTGCCAACCATACCGATGGCACTGTGCCGCAACTGCTCGAACTTTTTAACGGCCCGGCCTCGCACATGATCATCGAAAACGGCTCTGTGCTTGATCTGACACTTACCGGAGATCGCACCCCTAAAGCCGTTGTTGATGAAATTTTCATGTGTATCCTGACTCGACACCCGACCGAGCGCGAAAAACGGCTGGCCTATGCCGAAGCCGCCAATAACGGCAAAATCGGCATTGGCAATATCATCTGGGCCCTGCTCAATACACGCGAATTTCTTTTTATCCAGTAAATTGGGGCATCGATCATGAATCTCTTTCGCATCAAATCCGAACTCAACCAGCTTGATGAGCAAAGCCGCCGCACGTTTGTCACAGACCTTGCCCGCCGCCTGCTGGGCGTATCGATTCTGCCCGACTTTGTCGAAAATTCCAGCCTGATGGCAGCTGATACACCCGCTTCCAAATCGTTTAAATTCAAGCCCGTTGAAGATTATAACCCGAACCGGGCACAGCACCTCATCTATTTGTCGATGAATGGTGCGATGAGCCAGATTGATACATTCGACCCCAAGCCCGGCAGCGATAATCAAGGCGAAACGCCTGTAATCGATACAAAAATTGCAGGCGTAAAATTCGGCGGCTCTTTGCCCAAACTGGCGGCGATGGCTGATCGTCTTGCGATTATCAGAAGTATGACAACTACCACCGCCGACCATAGCCAGGCCCAGTATCTGATTAAGACCAACTACAAACAGATAGCCACCACTCGACATCCCGGCCTCGGCCCGTGGCTGCATCGTCTGGCCGGGCCGATCAGCCCCGAGCTTCCCGCCAGCGTGGTGGTGGGCGGCGGCTCGAATATCGGGGCTGGTTATCTTGGCGCCACTTTTGCCCCTGTGCCGATTTCCGACCCCGCCAAGGGCCTTCAGAACACCACCTTGCCCCGCTACCTGAAGCCGGGTCAGTTTGAACATCGGATTGCCCTATCGCAGGAATTTGACCGCGAATTTCGACGAAAGGCAAAAGCGTCTGACATTACTGGCTATGACGAACTTTATAAATCTGCCATGACCCTGCTGAAATCAAAGGGTCTGGCCGCGTTCGACATTAATAAGGAAAAGCCTGAGACTCAGCAGGCTTATGGCAAGAATGCGTTTGGTCAGGGCGTGCTTCTGGCCCGGCGGCTGGTTGAAAATGGAGTGCGTTTTGTGGAAGTGAATCTTGGCGGTTGGGATATGCATAACGACATCTTTCAGGCCATGCCCACGCGCGGGGCCATGCTTGATAATGCTGTTGCCGCACTGCTGGCAGACCTTGAAGCCAAAGGCCTGCTCAAAAAGACTCTTATCGTAATAGGTACGGAATTCGGCCGCAAAACGCCGATCAGCTCAAATGCTGGCCGCGATCATCACCCAGCCTCTTTTTCCTGCGTTCTGGCCGGTGGCTCTGTCAAAGGCGGTAGCGTTTACGGCAAGACGGATGAAGACGCCATGTCCGTTGAGGACGACGCCGTTAAAATCGCCGACTTCTATGCCACCATCGCCGCCGCACTCGGCCTGCCGCTGGAATACCAGATCCATTCACCCGATGGCCGTCCATTTACAATTGCCAACAAGGGCAAAGCAATTAAGGGGCTGTTGGCATAATGCCGAAATTGCTGGCCTGATGCTTAAATTTAAAGCTCAGAACAGCTCGATCCCGCCTGTGTATTTCTTCACGGCGTCGCGGTCCAGCTCAAGACCCAGGCCGGGCTTGTCGGGAATGGCCAGCATGCCATCGGCGTCTATCGACCAGCCGCCCTGAGTAATCTCGTCAATAAATGGCGAGCCAGTGAGATATTCCACAAAATCAGTCGTGGCAATCGCCGAGGCCAGATGCAAATCGGCCGCCAGCCCCACCGCCGTGTTCCACCCATGCGGCACAAATTTCACGCCATAATCTTCGGCCATCCACGCAATCCGCCGTTCTTCACTGATACCGCCCACTTTTGTCACATCCGGCTGAATGATGTCAAAAGCCCGATTCTGAAGCCACGGCAAAAACGCCTGTCGCCTTGTGAGCACCTCTCCGCCTGAGATCGGCACCGGCGAAAGCTCTCGAAGCCGCACAAAATCCTCCAGAGCATCAGGTACCAGTGCCTCTTCAAACCAGGTTACATCATAATTTTCCAGCATTCTCGCTGTTGTCAGGGCCCACTTATATCGCCCGGCCCAATGCGCATCACTCCCGCCCGCATCCACCATCAGCTTGCAATCAGGGCCAATCGCCTCACGCGCCGCCGCCACAATCGCCTCATCCGTCGCCGCATTTCGCCGCCCAAATGGCCCCCAGCCTATCTTGAACGCCCGAAAACCCTGTGCTTTTACAGGCAAAAGATGATCAGCCATCCGCCCCGGCTCATCCATCAACAGCGATGCATAAGGCTGCACCCGCTCGCGATACCGCCCGCCTAAAAGCCGCCCCACAGGCTGCCCGGTTACCTTGCCCAGAATGTCCCACAAGGCAATATCAATGCCGCTGATGGCATGAGTGATCGACCCGCCACGCCCCAGCCAGAACATGTTCTGATGCAGCTTTTCCGTCACTCGCTCCGGCTCAAGCGCATTTTCATTACGGTAAAGCGGTTCCAGAACTTCAAGAGCAGCTTTCACCAGAGCGTCGTTTGTAAAAACAGACCCCAGCCCTACAATCCCAGCGTCAGTGTGCACTGTGATCAGCGTATGCACACAGTCATCCGGCCGCAGCTCGTTTGACCAGCCTCCCTCAGGTGTCGCACCACGAAGCCCTGCACATCTGATTTCCCTGATCTTCACCACGCTCATCGCTGATATTTCTTTCTGCTGAAAAACATCACTTCCGGCTCAAATCTGACATCCGCATCAAGCGGAAAAATGGGCCGGGGGCAACGCGTGTGCCCCAGATAAGGCAGGTTCGCGCTCGTCGACCCCGGCGCATCAACCATGATCATCTCATCACACCATGACATGTACATGTGTTTCTGGCAATGCGGGCTCTTCACCACAATCGCATCAAACCGCTTCGGATTCTGCCCGTGGGCATAGAAAAACGATCGGTCATACAGATTGACCGCCCGGCTTGAGACGACAATCGTAAAGTTATCTGCCTCAAGCACCGCCGTTGGCCCAGCCACCCACATCTCGCCAAACGATTCGCTCTGAAAATTGCCGTCGGCCAGCAGCCTTACCTTTGCCTGCACCTCTACGGGGTTAAAGCGTGCCGGGTCAAGCGTTCCACCAAGTCTTACGGTGATCGATTGTCCGACACCTGCCTCAAAAGCTTTCGCTGCCGCCGGTGCATCAACCATCGGAAGGAGCGTTCGCCCGCCATATCCGGCACTCATCAGCGTCTTCAAAATCGCATTACTGTCGCCTGATGCCCCCGAGCTGGTTGCATCGGCCGCATCCACCAGCGCCACTGTTCCTGTGCGTCCTTCTATCGCTCTCTGTTTCAGCCTCGCGGGCAGGTCATCGAGCTTTAAAAGCGGCACCTGCATCTTTTCATGATTTTTCCAGAAAATTGCGGCAATTTCGTTCGCTACTGATGCAGCCAATTTTTCATCGCCATCTGTGACAACAAAGGCGTAGGTTTGCAGCGATGGTACATCCGTAAACGGATTGCCGATAAACATCCCTGCTGAAAGCCCGCCAAGGCCATTCTCCACCTCTCGGGCGAGCCTTATGCTTTCACCGAAGAGGCCGGTTTCGGTGATCAGCTCATCGCCCCTGACAAGTGCCGGAATCGCCACTTTTGCCGTGACGGGGCGGGCTTGCCCATCCATAATTTTCAGCAAAAGCCGAGCGGCCCGCTCGCCCGTCTCAAAAAAATCGACATGCGGATAGGTGTGATAAGCCACAATCGCATCGGATTGTTCAAGCATTCGGTCCGTCAGAATGCCGTGCAGATCCAGCGAAACGACTACAGGAATATCCTCGCCAAGAATTTTTCGCGTCTCGGCCAGCAGATACCCCTCCGGATCCATCTCCGTTTCGGTCGCCATGGCCCCGTGCATACAGAAATAGAGACCATCCAGCGGCCCGGCCGCCGCGGCCAACCTTACTTCCTCAAGAAATTCAGTGGCGATCCGCTGCCAGGCATCGTCCGCCAGTGTACCGCCCGACGTAATAAAAAATGCACTGTAGCCGGGGACAAGTGTCAATCCCGGCGATTGCCTGAAGACATCAAGCGCACCGCCCACTTCATGACGCACTTTTGAATGATATTCAAAAAATTTCTGCCCCCTCCGAATTCCGAAATCATCATAGCCGCTTTTAT
>JBILGL010000020.1:0-18758 GCA_044351075.1 Isosphaeraceae bacterium
CCAGGTTTCTTCCACCAATTTGGCATCATGTGTTTGAAGCAGGCGGCCAATCATCATAAGTGAGCCCAACAGCCCGAGCATTGGGGCAAGCACCGCCACCCGTCGAAGCGTAGGAATATTGCGCATCAGGTCTTCTGATTCGACACGCACAGCCAGGTTAAGTGCTCGCTCAAGGTCAATTGTTGGCCGACCCCATCGACTGGCCACCGCTCCAGCCACTCTGGCAGCAGCACATTGATGCATTTCGCAAAGATCCGTAAGCTTGGAACGATCCAGACGGCCATCTTCCAGGCGATCTTCCAGGCGACTCACAAATTTTCGTGGCACCACTCGCCGATTTCTCAGCGCCCAGGCTCGCTCCACAATCGTCAGCAAACCCAATAACCCAGCCGCCCCAATCGCACCCCAGGCCACACGATCTGTCCATGGTGTTCGTTCGTAAAGAGCTGTTGCCCAGGTTGCCAATCTCGCGGCATCTCTCATAACAAGTTCTTGGATTGGCGGAGCTTGTGGCACTTCCTGTGCAAGTGCCATTGAAGGAATCAGAAATAATGCCAGTGCCTGGGCAACGACGATTCGCATCGTTACTGGGTGGTTGTGTCTGACAGGGCACATGGCCGGAATCCCTTCCCAAACCATTACAGATTTGAATGTTAGCTGCAATCATTCAGCCGATCGGCAAGCTCTCCGGGCCAAGCTCGCCTTAACGAACGTTGGCCGGTACTTTCAGTGCGACAAGCCGTGTCTTGGCTTCAATCGCCGCCGGTTCGTTCGGAAAACGTTCAACCAGTCTATTATATAGATCGGCTGCATCCGCCGGCTGGTTGAGTTGCTCATAAACTTTACCGCCTTCAAGTAAGGCTGCTGCCTGCCAGACCGACGAATCGTGCAGGATATCAACCTTGAGAAATTCCCGCAGCGCCTCACGATAATTCTTTTCGTGGAAATAAGTTTCGCCACGCATGAACTGGGCCTTGGCCGCCAGTTCGCCCGGTGGTTTGGCATCAATCACCGCCTGAAACGACTTGCGAGAATCATCAAACCGAGCCAGCCCCTGATATGCCCTTCCCCTGGCATAAAGCACTTCACCTGAAAATTCCAGATTTTTGGAAAACTCAGCGTCTTTTAACAAATTTTCGACTAATTTCGTAATATCATCCCACTTTTTCAAAGATGTCAGGGCTTGCACACGCCGGAGTTGTGCCGTCGTAGCCCATACCGGCCGATCAGCATTTGGCATGCTTTTAAGTAAATCATCCAGAATTCGAATTGCCTCTTCCGGGCGATCAGTACGAATGGCGATTTCGCTCAGCCAAAACGATGATTCTGGCGCCAGGGGAGAATTCGGGTAGTCAGTTCGAAGGCGAGCCCAAAGCTCTCGCGAAGATTCCCATTTCTTCTGATCGAGCTCAGTCCGTGCAAGGCGATAAATGGCCGATTCCCGCACGGGGCCATCCACTGTCTCCTTGGATTTTGGTTCAGTCAGCTCTAAAAGGTAACTTTTGACTTTGTCATAATCCTTTGCAGCATAAGCAGATTCAGCAAGATTCAAGCGAGATTCAGCCGCCAGTTTGGAATTTGGCACATCTTTCAAAAGACGCTCAAAGACTTTATCTGCCTCAGCTATTTTACCGGCATCAAGTAGCAAATATGCCCATTCAGAAAGTATCTGATCTGCCCCCTCTGGGCCATTTTTAAGGTACGTATCTACATACTTGGCATAAGTTTCCGCTGATTCAGGCACCTTCCCGGACCGGCCCTGCAAGCGTGCCTTTCGCAGGAGTGTCTCTTTGGCAGTGGGCATTGGCAGTTTATCGCCGGCAGCAAGCAATTTTTCAATCTGGCCCAGGGCTTCTTCCCATTTGCCACTACTTTCAAGCACCTTGCTGGCCGCAATTGCTGCTTCCTGAGCAGTAGCGGTATCAAGTTTTGACATCTCTGCAGCCGTCGCAAAGGCTTTGGCTGAATCTGCCGGCCGATTCATCCCAGAATAAACATAACCCAAGCTGGTATAGGCTCTTGCACGCACGGGGCCAGCGTCGGTAAGGCGTGTCACCGTTTGCAGCCAGTCAGCTGATCGGGAAAAATCTTTCGCCTCAAGCGCTGATTCACCCAATCGAAGTGCTGTAGGAACAAGAGTTTCGCTCTTGGGAAAATCAGCTTCAAGCTGCTTCAGTGCGGCGGCGGCTTCATCTTTTTTGCCAGTTTCCCAGCGGGCAATCGCCAGCCAGGCCATCGCATGATCAGCCAGTTGCGTTGGCTTTTCTTTGAGATAAGCCTCAAGAGCGGCAGCGGCTTCATCATATTTTTTTGCTTCAAAGGCTGATTGCCCCAGCAGCAGACGCGCCTCAGCCGAGCCTTTCGGCATTTTGCCCGCACTCATCGTGGCCAGCAGGGCCCGGGCCTTCTCACCTACGCCTGATGACTGATAAGCCATTGCCAATTGATATGTTGCGGATGATTCCAGCTCAGGCCGCAACTTCTCTTTCACCAGTGGTTCCAGAATCGCCACAGCCGCCTGATGCTTGCCATCGGCGGCTTCAACGCGGGCTTTCAGCAGCTTGGCATCGGGCACAAGTGGCGAATTTGGCATATCTTTGAGCAGCTTATCAATTTGGTCTCTGGCCGCTGGCCAGTCACGTACTTCGGCAGCCAAGTCAGCTGCACGCAGGCGGGCATCGTCGGCCCAGGCATCGCTGGGGAATTGGTCTGCCAGCATCATCAATCGCTTTCGTGCACTGGCTTTATCATTGATCAAGATCTGTGCTTCCGCCGACTGAAACACCAGCGGCACAGCCGCGGCCTGCCCTTCCAGACGTTTGAGCAACGGCACCAGTAATTCCAGCGTTTCCCGGCCTTTTTTTTCTTCAATCAACAAATCAGCCAGTTTTGACGCGGCTTCAATCGAAACGGCGGTCGGTGGATCAATCGCCGCCAATATTCGCAACTCAACGGCCGCTTTTTGTGGCTCTTTTTCATTCAATAATGAGCTGGCCAGTTTCCAGCGGGCATCGGCCAGTGTTGCCCCTCGCGGGCTCGCTTTTTCGAGTTCAGCCAACGATTTTGCAGCGTCATCAAATTGCTTCAATGCTATTTGCTGGAGGGCAATCTGATACCATGCCCGTTCGCTCCATTCCTGCCCCCCGGCTGCCTGAAGTGCCTGAAATTGCTTCAGCGCATCAGCAAATCGGCCTTTTTGCGACAAACTTCGTCCCAGACCAAACTGGGCCCGCGTCGCCAACCTGCCCTTGGGGAATTGTTCCAGCGATTTTTCGTATAAACCGATCGCCTGATCAATCTTTTCAAGCTTGAGTGCCACATCGCCGGCATAGACAAGGGCACTGTCACGCTGGCTGTGGCTGGGCGGTGCTTTTTCAAGATAAGTCGCCAAAGCCGGTTCGGCTTTTTGCACATCGCCCATCAGATATGCGGTTTCACCGACACGAAATTGGGCAGTGGCTAAGTTCGGATGCTCTGCCGGAGCAATTCGCAGATAATCTTCAAACGCCTTACGGGCCTCTGCGTATTTACCCAGAAAAAGCTGTGAAGTTGCCAGAGCGTATGTCGCCGTAACCGCTTCAGGCGATTTTTCCTGCTTGTTTTCTCTGAGAAATTTCTGATATTCCTCAGCGGCCAGGTCATATCGACGCTGCTGAAAAAGCCCATCAGCAAATCGCAGCGTCTCATTGGCCTGCTGCGCTTGAATCGGCTGCGCGATATACTGAGTCAGCATAAAAATTGAAAGCAGTACAATGACGGGTGTGCGAATGCCCCGCACTTTGATCACCTCGAGACGACGATCCATCTGCTTGGGCTCCAGTGAAAACATTACCCTGCCTGAAACCGGTTCAATCACCCGGAAAACAGCATCCTGCCGATATTGTATTAATTTACTGTCTCCCAACCAATTATCCAAGCAATTACAGACTAAATTCCAATGAATTTTGACATAATCCAAACAGAATTGTTAATAGATACCGAATAAGGAATCTGAGGAAAAGTGGTCGTTCTCGGTTCGTCATAACCCTGACAAAAATCATTCATAAAATACCATATTATTTACTGCCATCAATCCAAAGCCCGAAATGCAACCCTGCATTCATTTCGGGCTTTCAAGACCTCACAATAAAAAAAGAATCACGCGCCCCTGGTTCGTGGTGGATTCACCGGAGTGCGCGGGTTCTGTAGATATTGGTAATTCACCACATTTCGCGGCGGCTGGCCCAGCACAATTCGGCGGGCTTCTTCGGCCGTTTTGTGCCGAAGTTCGTCAAAACCTTCGCGGCTGTAAAAAGCGGAATGGGGTGTCAGAAAGATATTTGACATCTTACGCAGGCGTTCATCGTCAAACGGCTCACGTTCAAATACGTCAATGCCAGCCCCGGCGATGTGTCCAGATTCAAGAGCGGCGACTAAAGCCTCTTGCTTAATCACCGGCCCACGGGCTGTATTGACAACATACGCCCCGCGTGGCAATGCCGCCAGGGCACGTTCGTCGATCAAGTGATAGCTTGATTCGTCAAGATAACAGTGCAGGGAAAGAAAATTGCACTGAGGCAGAAATTCGTCGAGTGTCCACGCCCGGCGAATGCCCAGCGCCTTATCAATGCCATCTGGCAAATAGGGGTCGTAAAAGAGCACATCAAGGCCGAATGCCTTGGCCCGCTGCACCATGGCCGTGCCAATTCGGCCACAGCCAACCACCCCCAGCGTCTTGCCACGCAGCCGCGGTGTCGCCTCAGCCACTTTAAAATCCCAGTGGCCTTCACGAATCGACCGATCGCTTGCGGCAAGCTGCCGGACCAGTGCCAGCAGCATCATCATGGCATGGTCGGCCACTTCCTCGCTGCCGTAATCTGGCACATTACAAGTGAGAATCCCTCGCTTGCCGGCTGCTTCAATATTCACATTGTTATATCCAACACCTGCCCGCACCACCGCCTTGAGCCGATTAGCCTTAGCAAAAGTCGTTTCGCCGAGATGTGCAATATCATGAAAGAGAATAATCACATCGGCATCAGGCAAATAAGCATCCAGCTCCGTCTCATTCCAAGCCCTGGCGAGTGTCACACGTGCCACATCGCCTAGCACGGGCAGCTCTACACGAACTTCGTCCAGAAAATCAGCTACCAGAATGTTCTTGCCAGTTTCATTACCAAATTGAAGAGGCTCAGGCATTGTTGATATCCGTTGTTTTCATTCAACCGGGGAAAGGTGTTGATTGCAGAACCCTATTCTAACTACGCCGCCGCCGGGGCGGTAGCTGAATTCCACGCACCTCCGCCGGGGGCTCTTCCGATACAGGTTTAATTGTTTTAACAGGCCTGATTCTGGCCTTTCGTACTCTCCTTGGCGGCAACACCACTTGCCCTGATTTCTCTGATAGACTGACCGTCACTGCTTTTTGAAGATAGCGCGTCGCCATTTGCCGTTGACTGAATATGGCGACCTGCTGGGCTTTTGCGTCTTCGTCTATTGCCGATATTTCATGGAATTGTCTGATCAAATCAGGTTCGAGATGCTCCAGCAATTCCTGCGGTCGGGCCAGAGCGATCAATTCGCGATCGTCGTTTGCTCTATTAGTTTCAGTTGTCAATCGAACGATCAGGCGAGGCGGCATGCCTACAACAAAACCGGCAAACCAATGAGGTGCAGGATCAAAATCAAAGCGGTTGAGCAGCGAATCATCTGCATTTTTTCGAGGTAGTTCCCACACAATCATCCGCCAGATGCCTGAAAGCCAGAAGGCACGTTGGTCGGTCAAAACAAGCCAGCCCGGTTCCCAGCCATGTTCTATTTTGCGCCGGCCACGAAATGATCGCTCCAGATTCTCGCCCACTCTCAAAAAAAGCGGCAGTTCCAAATCCGACGGCAAACCCTTTGCTGGGCTCAGCCATCGGGCAGAAAGTGGACGAGCCACCCACCGCACAATGCGTTCGGTGATGAGTGTTGCCACGGCCGAAAACGCGAAACCGATCAAAAGCAGCCGGGGCGCGAAAAAAATCTGAATGGCCATCAGATGAGCCAAAGCCCGCAGACGCCAGCCACCCCAGAGCCGCGAAGCCAGATAAATTTCAGCAAAGAGAAAAAAACCGACGAAAAACCAGCGCAAAAGCGGCCCAATACGAACACGCAACTGCATCTCGGGCAGGATTGGGTGAGTTGTTGATGGACTGATCGCTCGCATCATTCTATTCTGTTGGAACTCAATCGCGTTGCCAGGTCATATCGACATGAACCGGCATTTTGATGACAGGAACTTCAACTGGCGAATGTCAATAGGATGTTTGAACTGCTGTCTGGCCGATCAAATCATTCTAACATAAAGTGACCTGCTACTGGGCTTGAAACAGAACCCTGAATTGAAAGAGAGCGATGCAAGATGCCGGTGATTAAAAATCGACTCGCGGCTGGTGAAGTAGTAAGGCTTTTTGGTGTGGGGCAGTTGGCCACACCCAAAGTCATTGAAATGGTTGGCTTTAACGGCGAATATCACGGCCTCTGGATTGATCAGGAACATGCCGGCATCTCCATGCGAGATGTTGAGCTTTGCACTCTCGCCGCCAACGCCCATGGGCTTGATCACTTTGTGCGGCTGCCGGCCACAGATTATGCTTCCGTAATGCGGGTGCTTGAAGCCGGTGCCAATGGCTGCATGTTCAGTATGGTGCGTGGTGTGAACGACGCCGAACGGGCTGTGCGATGGGCGAAGTTTCCGCCCCGCGGCGAACGTGGCCTCAACGGCGGCAATCGCGACGGCAAATTTGGACTCGAACCGCTGGCCGCCTATGTGGAACGGACCAATCGAGAATCGTTTATCGGTATTCAAATTGAGACGCCGGAAGCTTTGGCTGAAGTGCGTGATATTGCCGCTTTGGAAAGTGTCGATTGCATTTTCATCGGGCCTGCCGATCTAAGCATGATCCTGGGCGTTACCGGTGAATTTGAGCACCCCCGATGCCTGGAAACAATCGGCGAAGTGGCACGCTATTGCAAGGAATTAAAAAAACCGTGGGGCATTGTGGCCCGGTCCGGTAGCCATGCCCAGAAAATGTATGAAATGGGCTGCCGTCTCTTCGTGCTCGGCTCTGATATCGGCTCGATTAATGCCGGCATTAAGGGCGTGAAAAATACTTACGCCGATCTTTTCAGCAAATAAAATCACATTTCAATTGTTAACAGCCGGAGCGAATCAAACTCCGGCTGTTTTTTTATTTTGATTTGATTTCAAATTTCAGAATGCGAAGTGAATTGGCTATCACCACCAAGCTCACGCCCACATCACTCAGCATTGCCAGCAGGAAATTTGCCTCGCCCATGATCGCCAGCAACATCACCACTATTTTTGAAACAATCGCCAGCACAATATTACTGCGAATAATGAAATTCGTGGCCCGGCTCAAGTAAACCAGCCGACTGATGGAACTCAAATGATTATTGATCAGCACCACATCGGCCGCCTGGCTGGTAATGGCACTGGCAATTTCACCCATCGAAATGCCTACAGTGGCCGCCACCAGCGACGGTGCATCATTCACACCATCGCCCACCATTCCAATCATTTTCTTTTCATTTTTCACCAGATTCTCAATAAATTCCAGCTTTTCCTGCGGAAGCATCGCTGCATGGTAATTTTCGATGCCAAGTTCGGCGGCCACCATGCGTGCTGTGTTCTGATTGTCGCCAGTCAGCATGATTGTAGCGATATGCATGCGATCAAGCTCGCTGACCAAATTCGCCGCCTCTTCACGCGGCTCGTCCATCAGCCGAATCCACGCGATTACATTTCCTCCGGAAGCAAGCATTACGCCTGTTCCAGGCTCCTGTTCCGCTTTTGCAATCTGCTCGTGAGCCTCTCGAGAGCAGGTTTGCTGCCCATCAATAAACCGGTGGCTGCCCAGATAGAGCAACTGTCCATTCACTTCACCCGTGGTGCCCTGCCCTGGAATTTCTTGAACATCATTGGCTTTGGGAATTGCAATTCCGTTTTCTGTCGCATGGCGCACCAGTGCCCGGCTGACCACATGCGAACCCTCCTGCCCCAGCGCGGCAGCCAAGCCAATAATCTCCTGATCATTTAATTTTTGATTGAAATTCAATATCTGCTGAACTTGTGGCTGCCCTTTTGTCAACGTGCCGGTTTTATCAAATGCAATCGTTTGAAGCTGGGAAAACTGCTCAATCACAAAGCCTTCACGCACCAGAATGCCATGCTTGGCTGCATTTGCCAGCGCACAAACCACCGCCACCGGCGTTGAAATCACCAATGCACAAGGGCAGGCAATCACCAGCAAAACCAGACCTCGAAAGAGCCAATCGGGCCACGCGGTCGGCTGATTCATCAGTAAATTATAGATTGGCGGAAAAGTAATAATTATCCCTGCGATCAGAACGATCATCGGCGTATAAAGCCGGGCGAATTGGTCAACCACCCGCTCAATCGGTGCTCGCCTTACCTGCGCCTGGCTCACCTTGCGGGCTATCTGAGAAACAATTGAATCACCCAGCACCCGCGTCACTTCAACCTGAATCATCCCTTCGCTATTGAGCGTACCGGCAAATACATTCGAACCAATCTGAGCCTCCACCGGCATTGATTCGCCTGTAATCACCTTCTGATCAATGTGAGTTTCGCCAGTGCGTATGACGCCATCAATCGGAATCTTCTGCCCAGGCCGCACTCGAACCAGATCGCTCAATTGTAATTGCGATGGATCAACAGCAATCACACTACCATCTTTTTGCAGCAATTCGGCCTGATCCGGCTGTAATTCCATTAATGAATCAATCGATACTTTGGCCCGCCGCGCTGCAAATGCTTCCAGTAATTCCGAAATACCAAAAAGCACCCCCACAGTAGCCGCTTCATCCCATAATCCAAGCAATATGGCACCCATAATGGCCAAACCCACAAGCCCGAAAATATCCATTCGCCGGCTTTTGACCGACAGAAAAACTCTCGGAGCAATCCAGCCGAGAGAAAATACAATACTTGATGCATAACAAACACGTTCTGCGGATTGAACACCGATTAACCAGAAAAACAGACCGGAAAGTAATGCAATACCAGCCACAACAACCAGCAATTGCCGATTGTTGAGAAATCCGATGAGCTTATTTGTTGATTTCTGATCCGTTTCCTGATCTTGTTTAACATCACCCAGAGGCAGAATCACCCGACATGAATAGCCACATCCCTGCACAATTTGTTCTTTAATAAAATCAATCGTTGTGAGATTCGGTTCAAAAGTAATTTCAATTTCACCAAGTTTCAGGTCATATTTCGTGGTGTCAATGCCGGGGATGGTTTCAAGCACACTCGCAATTCTGCTCTGCTCAGTCGGGCAATCCAGTTCCTTGATTTTCATTTTGCCGCTGGCAAGGGTCTTTGACATCCTCAGACACTACTTCCTGAAATTCTTATCTTGTTTCGACTCGATTAGCTATCAAAGTTTACCTGAAAGAAACAGTCGAAAAAAGCCCTCGAACTGATTTTGATGTAACAATAGGAAATTGTCTTATTACTCACGATTGCTTTTTTGAAATGCCTGATTCAAATGAATCAAAATCAAGGGATAGTAGTATCGCAGATAAAAAATCCTGACTGCATCCGTTTAGTTGATTTTCCTCAATCGTTTCAAAATAAAATATCAGAAAGAAATACTCATGCGAAAAAATCTTAAAAAGACTTTCGGTGCGCTTGAAGTTCTGGGTGAACGCGCGGTTCCTGCAATTATCACCTATCCCTATGCACCTTCAGTTGTTGTTTTCGACCCGAAAGGCGAACGCGAACCGGATCCAGGCCCGCTCCAACAAACACCTATCTACGACTTTCTGCTTGATCCTCCCCTGAACATCATCAATATGGACACGCCAATCGACACTTCTTCTTATTGCTAATTTTATTTGAAATCATTTTGACTCGTCGCTGCGGAGATTGATTTTTCAGCCTCCGCGGCAATCATTTCAAGCTCACAGCCTGCCCCCAGATTGATCATCGTTGCCAGCAACAGCAGACCGGTAAATAAGGTGAAATAATGGCTGTAGCTGTCGGCTGCCAAAAGCACCCAGCTTTCAGTCGGATGTGAAAGCACCAGCGAATTAATCAAAGCCACACCGACAATATTCAGAAAGCCTTGAAATATCAGTATCAGCAAAATCGTTGCTGCATGGTCTCGCAATAATAATCTGCTGATTTTGAAAGATTGACGAACTGAGCCGCTCAAGCAGCCTCCTGCCAGCAGAATGCATGGAAATGCAATCAATTGCATATAAATCAAACCTTCGCCCAAAATCCAGATAAAATAATTGGTCATCGTCGCATATTCAGATGACTGCGAAAAAGAAGTTCCCGAAAGCGAATCCCAGAAAATCCAGATGCCATGAGCTATGTAACGGGCCGGCATCAAAATAAAATTCACGACCATTACAGCAGGCAAAAGACCAATAACATCTGGTAATCGCGGCGCAATTTCTGTCGAATCAAGTTTCGGTGCATCTCGAAGTTCCGTCAAAATCCATGCGAAGAGCACACAATCCATAAAAAGCATAAAAAAGGGCTCAATAATCGCATCAATAAAAATTCCGGAATACAAAGGCAATCCTCCCCCATCACCATTAAATCCGACGACCAGGCGATAGACCAGCCAGATCGAACCGAGAATCATGAATAACTGACTGTAGAACCTTGCACGATTTTCATCGGGTGTTGATACTGATCGCGGCACAAATTGCATTTTGTTGGAATAATGAAATGACAGAATCGTTGCGGCAAGCACCATTGGCCATGCATCAGCCAGACTCGTCAGATCTCGAAACGGCACGAGTGCTGCCAGAAAGCCCAGCTCCAGGCTTAATACAGGAATCGTTTTTGTTCGTATCGCAAGTTGAAGGTCGCTGACTCCCGTCGGTGATGAATAATTCAGAAATTGCAAAGTCGTCCAGGAACCCAGCAGGAGCCCAACCAAGGCCAATGGCAATACGAGGCGTTCTCGCAAGCGTTTCAGCCCGGATTTGACTGCTGCACTTGCCAGCGACCAATTCAAAAGACCACTGAGAAATCGCCCTGGACCCTGAAAAATCAAGCCAAGTATCATGAGGATCAATAATGCAAACAACCAGTAACTGGAGTGAAATTCACCACTGCTCACCGGGCTGGGGTGCGAAAGTGTGCTCTGGCCAATCCATCGCCTGACCGAAAGAAGCATGGAATCCGTTGAGCTGTAGCTGGTCGATTGTGCCAGAATCAATTTTCACACGCCTCAAGATGACAAATTTCATGTTCAGGGCATCGATCTCTGATTATCCTAACAAATAATTGCACTGGCTGACTATGATGCCAGAAATAACTCATAAAACTGGTCGAACCATCACTTCAAACCGGCCTTGTTTTGAGCTTCGTCCACCGCTTTTTGAGACGTAGAATCGGTCGTTCAAAAAGTTGAAAGGACGCAATCGAAACCAAAATCGTAATCAAAAATGCCATCAACCCGCCTCCACAAAGCGTCAGCACCACTTCATGCCACATATAAAGCCCATAGCTGATCTGCCCCAGCCGAACCCACACCGGCCATGAGAGCAATCGGCCCCACCGCGGCGATGGATACAGGGCAAGCAGAACCCAGCAGGCTGAAACCGCCGCAATGGCCAGCGGGTCAAGCACTCGCCTGATCGCCACATCATGCCCCAGATGATTCCGGCTCAATAGAAAAAAAGTGAGCGGAACCATAAGCCAAACCAAATATCTCTGCGTCAATTTTTGCATCATTTCCGCTCTTGCCGGACGATTCAGAATCAGGGCCAGCAGCACGCCGGAAAGAATCGAATCCATCTGTGCAAGCGTATCATAAGTCATTTGATACTGAGGCACGCCAAGAGCGGCCAATTGATATCGCCTGATCCCCGCCGCAGCTATTCCCAATACACAGAAGCCAATACGGGCCCGCGAGCCCAACAGCGTTAATGCAATCGGAATAAAAAGATAAAACTGCTCTTCCACACAAACAGACCAAAGCACGCTGAGAATATCACTTCCCACCGGCCCCTGCCAAATCATTGACCAATTGCCCAGAAAAATGGCAAAAAGCAAGGCATGGCCAGAATCAAATCCCTGACCAATGATTTTCAACATTTCAGGCCAGGGAATTCCACCAAAACCGATGAACCAGATCAGAAAAAAAAGCGGCCAGATGCGTAAAATACGCCTCATCCAGAACGCCAGCCAGTCAATCGAACCAAATCGCCCCTCTTCCTTTAGTAACAGGTGCGTAATGATAAAACCGCTGAGCGTAAAAAAAAGATTCACTCCCGCCCAGCCATTTGCCTTAATGGCATGCTCCATCCATGCCCCAATTGCATTTCCCAGACCTTTGCCAGTCAGAAGAAGCAGCGGTAAATCAAGAGTCATGGCAAAGCCATCAGCAATCAGCAGACCCAGATTGCCAAACCCCTGATGAAACCCGAACACCATCAGAAATGCGAAAAAACGAAGGCTGTCGAGTTCAGGAAAATAGGGCCGGGAAAGCCCGGACGATGATGAGGACTCATAACCATTTTCATTAATCAAAATTTGATTATCAGGTTGATTTTGCATTTATTCCTTCCGCCTTTGCCGCATGAGAAAATGAACAACTCCAGCGGCCATTTCATCACCGGGATCAAACCACTCGGCCACACCACCTGCATTTACCAAAGCCACCCGATGCCGACCGGCATTAAGGCTCGATTGATCGTTGACTAACGTAAAATCCGCCTGATTTTTGATACAAGCTGCCCGGGCAATTGCGGCCATCTCGGCATCCGTTGCCCCGCTTGTCAGCTTAAAGCCCACGAGAAGGCACTTCGGGCCGACCCACCCGCGCACAGATTCAATCACTTTGGGCGTTCGTTTCAACACCAATTGAATTTCATCGACATCAGATGCCATTTTTCCGGGCCTTGCCACCGGCTCATAATCAGAAACAGCCGCCGCCAGCATAACCACCTGCCAATTGCCTTCCCTGGCTATTTTTTCCAGCGTTTCGGCATAATCGCCCACTGTCCCTTTTTCTAAATCAATCCGGCGGAAATGCTCAGAATCATTCCAGAATCGCACCGATTTTTCAACCAGCGAACGACGCATTTCCTGCAGATCCATCCCCCGATTAAATCGCTGTCGAGACCATTCCAAGGGGCCCAGCGTCTGCGGCGAGGTGGCAAGATAAGCCACCTCAGCACCCGCTTGAAGCCATGCTTCTGCCAGGTTTGAGCCAAAGCGACCGCTGGATCGATTCGAAATCACGCGAACGTCGTCAATCGGCGCAATTGTTCCACCGGCTGTAATCAGCACATTCAGAGGATTTTGCGCGATTTCGCCTGACATCTTCCTGCCTGTTCTTTCAGCCCGATCGATTACCATTATTTCCGCTGATGAATTTGCGGCCGATGACTCATCTGACTATGATATAAAAAAAAATCCCGGTCAACTGTCTTGTTGCGACGTCTGCTTCAAGCATTCGCAGATATTGCTCAACGAAAGCCACATCATGAATAGTAAATCTGTGCCGCAAATCGCTCAGGAAATTTTCGACGAAATTCGCCAGTGGCCCATTTATGACCCGCATTCTCACATCGACCCCCATCGACCGGCCGCCCGCCATTTCGATGAAGTTCTTGGCTACCATTACTTTACAGAACTTTGTCACTCGGCCGGAATGCCTGCAGCACTCGTTGCACCTGAGCTGGAACCCGACACCCGCTGCCGCAACCTCGCCCTCTGGCTCGATCGCATCGACAACACAGTGCAATACTCGTGGCTCATGGAAATTGCCCGCGAGTTTTATGGATTTAACGGGAGTGCCGTCAATGCAGATTCCATCAGCGAATTAATCACTGCTGGTAACAAACAGTCAAATGGCCCGGCATGGGATCAATCAGTCTGGGCCAAAACAAATCTTCAGGCCGTTTTCCTTACCAACGATTTTGACGATCCTCTGGTAGGTTGGGACACTTCGAAATATGTGCCCTGCCTGCGTACCGATGATCTTGTGCTGAAGCTGCACGAGCCGTCTGTTCGTCAGCGGCTGGCAAAAGCCACGGGTATTGAAGCCGGCGATGTAGCAAGCCTTAGACAAGCCATCGGCAAGCTTTTTGACCACTTCATGAAAAACGGCGTGCGGGCCTGTGCCATCAGCCTCCCGCCAGATTTCGCGCCACACCGTCCGCCTGAAATCACGGCCGCAACGCATGTTCGGCGGGCATTAACAGGCATGGAATTACGTTCGGATGAGCATGATCTGGTACGTAGAACAGTCTTCTGGATACTTGCTGAAATCTGTGCAGAGCATAAGCTTCCATTTGATTTGATGATTGGGCCGATCCGTAATATTTACCCGGCGGGGGTGGCCGGCGGTCGAGACCTTTTTGATCGCAGAGTCTCACTGGCTGATTATCGCGAGCTTTTCAACGCCTTCCCGCAAGTCACTTTTCCGGTCTCAACGCTCTCGCCCGATGCCGGGGCCGAACTCGTCGCCTATTCATGGATATTCCCCAACGTCGTTCCAAACGGCCACTGGTGGTATTCCAACGTGCCCACATTCATCGCCGCCGACATCAAATCGCGGCTTGAGGCTGTACCCAAAACGAAAATCATCGGCTATTATTCTGACGCCTACAAGCTGGAATTCATACTGCCCAAATTCAATACATTCCGCCGCATGATCGCTCAGGCCATCGCCGAATCGTGCATTGTTGGTCGCGGCTGGTCCATGGATCAGGCCTTGACTCTGGCCCGGCAGGTCTTACTCGAAAACCCGCGCCACATCTTCGCCCGCCCCGGCGATTGACTAGGATAATCAACCAACTTGATGATTATTTTACGGGTCGTTCCGGTCATGTCGATTATTGCTGGCCATTACATCTGATTTAATGGCTATTCAATCATGAGACGGCCCGCCGAACTCTGATGAATAGAAGAGAGTATGAAGCGGAGATTGTGTCTTGATCGCCTACCGTGCGGTTCAGGTCGTTTCCCCTTGTGTTCTCTTTGACTTCATCAGGAAGACTTAAACGGTCCAGGGAACGGAACAGATGAATACGACGTCCAGACCGCTTTTCACACGCTTGGCTCTCTGCCTGAGCTTTTCGCTCTTCGCTGCGGAAACTTGTCAGTCACAGGTGCTGGTTCCTCGTTCTGAAACTTATCCATCGAACACAGCCAGCTTTGGCGGCACTGGTTCGGGGAACGAAAGCGGCTTCGGCACAGGCACAACGGGCACTGGCGTGGAAACCGGCATGGGCCTGGGGTCCACAGGCACCGGCATGGAATCAAATTCGGCCGGCATGTTCGAAGGCACACCTGCATTCATTCGTCCTCGCGCTGGTCAGGTGATTGGCGAAGGTATGCCAGAAGATCTTCGAAGCCCTGATAACCCAGCCCTGATCCCTTACGATTTCATTGGCCCTCCAAAATTCACAGGGCCGCCCCGCCCTGGCGACCGTGGCGCACCAGAACTGACGCGCGAACAACTGGCGACACTCTCAAACCAGCTTTATGAAAACTCAATGAAGTTGGCTGACCCTGAAGTCAAAGTGCGTGCCCTTGATCGCCTTGCTCGTTCCGAAATCTTCGGCGGCCGACTGGATCAAGCGATTAAGGCTGTCAGTTCAGCATTTGAATCGGCCAAAACTCTGCCTGATGGCACGGTCAAAAATATACGTCTAGTGTCGTTATCAACCACTTCGACCAATCTGACTGACGGTCTGATTCGTGAAGCTCTTGAGCCAAACGTAACAAATCGTCGTGAATGGATCGACAAAGCGATTAATATCTGGCGACAGGCTGCTGATATCTCTGGAACAATTACCAACGCCGACTTGAAATCAGAAATGATGTCACGCGTTGCTTTTGATATCTCCGAGGATGCCCAGCTCATCGCGGCCAAAATCTCAGAATATGAGCAGAACAACGACGTGACCATCGAGCAGAAAGCCGAATACGAGAAGACGCTCGACGAGCTTTTTGATTTGGCGATTGAAATCAATCAGCAGGTGCCGATGAACGTCTGGCGCAACGAAGTCGCCCAGAAAATCGCGATTAAAGGTGCCTTGGCCTATCGATTTGAACGAGCCCTGAATGCGGCCCGAACCATCAAACAGAATGCTCCACGTGCCCTGGCTCTGGCCCGCGTGGCCGAAGCTCTGGCCCGCTTCAATAAGGCTGACGAAGCGACTCAGATCTTCATTGAAACGGGCGAAACGGCTTCGAGGGTCTCCGAAGTCTCTGTCCGGAATGTCGTGGCCGGCGACTTGGTTGACCGCCTCATCGCCCTTGGCCGATTCCGCGATGCACGCATGTCCGTCTATCTTTACGAAGACGATGACCTTCGTCTGCGAGCCCTTGGCGCAGTGGCTGAAAATCAGGCCCGCCGTGGCCTTGCTCATCATGCGGTGGACTGGATCAACATCGAAGTTCAGCCTGAACACCGTGCTGGCCTGATCAAACGAGTTCAGGACGGCACTCTTCAGACAATTCAGGCAACATCAGCCAATGCCAACGACGTCATGATGTATGAACAGCCTTCGCGGTAAACGATTCTGTTCTTACAAATCGAACAAAGGGCTGCCATTTCCCGGCAGCCTTTTTTCATTTTAAAATGAATTATTTTTGCTCATACTCTCCATGATAGCGAATTCCAAGTGCATTATTGAAACGATTGAGCATATTGATAAAACCAATCAGAAATGTAAGCTCGACGATTTCCGGCTCTGAGAAATGTAATTTCAATTGTTGAAAAAGCTCGTCGGTCACCCGATTGGAATCACGTGTTACAACTTCCGTATATTGAATTGCGATTTTTTCACGTTCAGACAGCTGTTGCAGATCAATCACGGAATTGACTGGGTCTGAACTGATCCCAAGGCTCTGAATCAGGCTCATATGAGACCGCGTGCAGAACTGGCACTCATTCAAGAGCGATGAACGCAAAATTACCTTTTCCTTGAGTGGTCGATCCAGTAAGCCACCAGGATAAATGGCGTTTCCAAAACCGGCAAATGCTGTCAGAATCTCGGGCCTCATGGCCATCGCCTGAAGCATCTCCACCACTGGCAGGCCCGATTCCTGCAAAGCACGGCTTTCAGCAAAACTCTCGTCGTGACTGACTGCTCCAAACGCTTTTTTTACCAGAGCTTGATCAATCGTAATCCGCATGATTTGCCTACACTGATGAAATTCAAAATTGCGTCAAATTTCGGGATAAAATTCAATCAGGGCGATTTTCCACTGGCATTCTCTGCTGCAGCCTGCCCCACAAGCATAGAACTGGTGGGTAATCGCTCCAGACGTGCACCCAGCCCAATACCAGCAGAAAGTTCATCCTGCTCAAAATCAACGGCCTCGGCCTGCCAGAGCGGCTTACCTGTCGTCCAGAAATTATCTTTGAATTTTAAATTCGCATGAACGGCCTGTGTGTCATTCGACGCATGATTAAGCTGCCATTCCTCGCGATTCTGCCGCTTCATCATCTGCCCCGACATGTCATTCATATCCGTGCGGTAATAAGTCCACTGATCATAAGCCACTTCATCGCCATCCCAGAACAAAGTCTCATTCTGAATCTGATTCGGCTCGCCCCCACGCACATCAATCAATGCTTTTGAATTCTCGGGCTGTGATGCAAGAATCGTTCTTCTTGCCTGAATTTGCAATCGCGGTAAATCCAGCACACGATTTGCAATCGAAATGTCAGCAAGGCTTGTTTTCAGAATCGCAGTCGATTGGGTTAATTGCATCCTTGTATTTTGAGCTGATTGCATTTGCTCAACAGACATTAATGAAATCAGTGCGTTACCTGAAACCACAAGTGAATTCGCCAGTTCAAGTTCGCTTCTCGTGTTGGCCTCAACTTCAATCACTTTTCCTGCCGTACGAACGATACTGTCAATCACACGCAAAAAAGTTTTTTGAGTATTGGTAAAAACCTGATCATGAAGCTCAGAAATTCGAAATATCACTGTCTGTTCATCATCGCTGATCACAGTAATCGTACAATCTTCAAGGGTAAGCTGGGCACCATTCTCAAGCTCAAAGATCCGCGAGATTTTCGGGTCGGCCGACTGCCAGATGAAATCAATACCGCGGAATCGTAACGATGCACCACCGGCAACTTTCACCAGTGTCGTTCCGGCAATACCTTTGATAGTAGAAAGATCAATTTTTGGCCGTTTCTCGCCTGCATCAGCATTAATCTGCCATTTACCTGTCGTAAATTGCAATATTGATTGCAATTGAATATTCGCATCTTTTGCAAGGTTTAAAGTCGTTCCTGACTTTTCATTTTCTTTTATCATCGCACTAAATGAAACCTGGTCATTCACCGGCCCTGCTGGTGTCTTACGCACATCCTCCTTCGATACTTCCTGCACCGGCGGCTTTATTTCAACATTTTTCGAACCGCTGGCATTATTCTGATTTGAGACGACTATTTCATTTTTATTGTCAACTGAGGCACCAGCGTCTGCTTTAGTGACAGCTTCCATATTATTATTTAATGGCTTTTCCGTCGCTTTTTCGACGGTACCGGTTTTTGGCAAATCAGATTTCGCAACGACTTCAAGTGGGATAGTACTTACCGGTTTTTCCGTGGCATTTCCCGACGGTGATTGATTGAATGCAATTTCTGTTGTTGTCAGCCGTTTTGAAATCGACCAGCTTTTTACACCGGCTGACATGCTCTGCCATGGGCCCGGGTTCATCGTAAAGGCATCAGCCCAGCGATCCT
>JBILGL010000268.1:0-6092 GCA_044351075.1 Isosphaeraceae bacterium
TATTCTCAATCATCACGACCATTTCGCTGCCGGTTGATTCATATTCATTTTCGCTGATCATTTCACGTTTATTTACCGCTAGCGTCAGTCTCTGTAGAACTGGGGCAAGCTTGCTCAGAACGTAAACGAAGATTCCGATAAAGCCATAAAGTGTATAGCCATTGTAAAAGCACCAGATCACCGCACCTGCCGTGACGGCCTGACCTATGAAATTTGAATATTCAATGGATCGATCAAAGCCGAATAACGCATTGAAAATCAGGCGTAAAAGCCGCGAGCCATCCATCGGATAAAGTGGCAGAAGTGTGATGATGCCATAAATCAGGTTGTTTCGCACTAATTCCTGTTGCCAAGGCTGAGGCTCGGCCGTGGCTTTCCAGAGCACTGCAGCCAGAGCAAGATTAGCCAGTGGCCCGGCCGCTGTGATCAGGATGTCGTTTCGGATGGATTCGGCCGGCAATCCGAGGCGAAATATAGAGAAAACCGGGTAGAGCCGAATCAGCTCAACAGGCTCTCGCAGAAGTTTCGCAACGACGAAATGCCCCAGTGCATGAACGATTGCAGCAGCCCAGATCAGCAGCCAGAAGATGAGCGTCTGCGAATCGCCCGAGAGGATCAGATTGCCGATTGCCATGATTGGCCCCAGCGCATGCACGCTCAGTTCAAGCCCATCGGCAAAAGTGATTAGTCGCCAGTTTTTTAGAACGTGCCGCAGCATGATACATTCAGTTTGAAAAGTGCATGAGTCAGTAGGTTTGGTTCACATTCCTGACAATTAATATATCAATTTTGTTCAATTTGGGTGAATGAATTCTCATGGCCCAATTTTGTTTCGTAGATTCCACAAAACGAGATCAATTCAGCAGCCTCTCAATGGAAAGTAGGAACTGAACCATGGTTACTGCCAGTTCACCGATCGTCGAAATTCAGGAAAAAAAAGCCAGTGTTGAGCAGCAATCCAGCGAATCAGGCTGGATTAATGCGCAGGCCACTGCTCGTGCCAGCCGCGCGGCTAAGGCGCGTAACTCCAGTGGTCGTCGAAGGTTTGTTGACCCAACTACCTGCGAACGTGAATACGACATTGAAGAGATGGAGTTTCTCAAGGCAATCGAAGACTACAAAAAATCGAGCGGTCGTTCGTTCCCGACCTGGTCGGAAGTGCTGGAAGTGGTGAAGTCTCTCGGCTATGTCAAAGTCGGTTGATTTCAAACACGCCTTGATTTTGAGGCCCTGTGCGAATGATCTGCACATTCTGAGTCAATTCACCCATCGTCTGTTGCAGATTGGTTTCAATCGAATCGATTAACGTTGATTGAGCAAATCCGAAAAGGGTGGGGCCCCACGAGCTTTGCCCGACACCTCGAAGGCCGACTTGACGCATTTGTTTAACGAGTTGATCGCGGAGTGGCGAACCATAGATGCTACCGCCCTGCGCTGGGGCAAACCATCCACCGACCGTGCTCTGAAGTGATTCAAGGGCCGTCATAGCGGATGCAAAGTCAGATGATTCAATCGCTGGCAGAAAGCCGTTGTAAACGACATCTCTGACATGGGCCATCTCATTGGCAGGTGGTGCCGGTAGATCAGCAAAGGCTTTTCTTTCCTCAAGGCCCCAGACACCTGCCGGTTCGTTGGGAATCAGCAGAATGATTTCCCATTGCGAAGGCCAATATTTACGCGAGTCAAAGGCAGCGATCTGCAAATGACCTGAGAGATCTGCCGGGTGGCCTTTGTCAACAATCAAACCGCCATGAAAAAAACCATGAATACCGACACCCGATCTTGGAAAACGATTGGCCAGTGCGGCGAGCTCATGAACTGAATTTGTTTTATAGCCGGAGAAAAATGCAATTGCAGTTGCCAGGGCCATCGCCCGCTGTGTGCCGCTGCCAAGGCCGCTATGTCGAAGCGGAAATGATTTTAAATGGAATTGTAATGATGGAGTGGGCAGTTTTTTTTGTGATAAAGAGCTACGGCAGTTTTCCAGGGTTTTCTTAAAGTCGTCAAGCTGATCGGCAGGTAGATGAAATTGATCGGTTTCATTTAATTGAACGGTTAATTCCAGTTGCGGGTTTTGAATCATCAGCCCAAGACCACCGAATTGCATGGGAGCGGCAGGGCCCCAGCCGAAAAGACCGAAATGCAAACGGGAAGGGGCCTGGAGTGTGATTGATTGGGGATGGGACGGAGGGTTATTCATTTGGGCTGTTTCCAGAAGTTTTCCAGATAATCAACCACAAAATTCCAGCCAGACCATTCTTCCGGACCTGCTGTTTTTTCTACCAGTGGCCGAAGGGATTCCATCTGGGACCTGATTTCATTTTCGCTGATCATGTGGGCCCGCGTGGCAAGAATGGTGAGTTCAAGTACTGCATTCTGCGCCCGATTCCAGCCACGCCAACTTTTTAATGAATGAACGGCGATGACTTCACAATCAAGAAGGGCACGAGGCTGTGACCAATCAGCACGAATTACTTGAAATTCATATGCAGAAATTGCTTGAGCCAGCACCGGGGCAGATGCATGGAGGGCTTTGATCGTTGGTGCGTCACTGACTTTTGACAAAGCGGCCCGGGCCAGCAGTTCGGCATGATCAACCAAATGAAAAACGCCCTCTGATCGCTCTTGCAAATTGGCAAATGTACGTGAGCCTTCAAAAGGCTTGAGCTGAAATCGACGGAGATGACCGTTGGAATTGAAGTCGCTGGCAGGATCAAGCGTCACACCCATCGCGGCAATATTTGGCTTTTCAGGCGAATTGCCCGCGGTTGTGATAATACCCTCCATGATCATTTTTTGTCGCCTTTGTTTACGGTCATTTTTTCACCGTCCCAGTGGGTTGGTTCCGGGTCGGTGAGAAACCCCCATGAGAGTGCCTGATCCTGCCTGTACCATTTGCCCAGTGTCAGTGCGGTTTTGGCCTTGGCCAGTTCATAGCCAAGATAAAAGGCATGTGAGGCATCGGTCACGCCCATGGCTTCAAAAAGTGTAAAAGGATCGGCATTCGCCAGAAAGTTGGCATTATTCAGGGCATAGAGCAGGCCATTTTCGGCAAAAAGTCGCCAGTTTGGGTCTTTGATAGTTAATTGCAATTCGGCAAGGGCTTCGGGGCCGTGGCGATGTGTGCGAGGGTCTCGCAGTAAAACAAGATTCGGCTCAAGGTATTTTGGTACCTGTTTTTTAGCGATTGAATAATGCATCAGCCGACGCGCAAGATCAATTTCGCGAACGCTGGAGCGTGCCCAGCCAATGACTTCCGTAGTAAGAATGCTTTGAATGCCGAGCTCGGCACAGATACCAACAAGAAAAACATTGATCCCGACCGAATCGACGTCCGTCAATTCAGTGACATTTCCAATGCCCATCATCATACGGTCAAAAGGGAAAAGCTGCCGGATGCTGGCGTATCGCTGAAGGCTGGCCCAGAGGCCATGGCCAAAAGGCTCCAGAATCGGGTCGAGGCGATAGGCGATGCCCTTGCGTGAGAGATAATCACGTGTTTCAAGGAGGCTATCGAGCTCGTCGGGCACGTCAGGGATGGCGACGACTTCGATGCCCCAGTCGGCCGCCATTTCCCGGTTGGAGCTATTGACGCTGAGCACCAGATCAGCCCCGGCTCGGGCTGCCAGCCGCACTTCTTCGGGGTTGAAACTGTCGATTGAGACTTTCAGGCCTTCATCAACAAGCATTTTGACGGCTTCGGTCACGCCAGACCAACACGCGCCAGGGTCGCAGCCGACATCGATGCGGTCTGCCCCTGAATTGCGATAATGGCGGGCGATTTTAAGGATTTCATCCCGCTCAAGCTGTGGGGCATGATTGATTTCGGCGATAATTTCCAGGTTATGGCTGCCATAATCAGCCGGTTTTTGGCGAACCAGACCGAAATGGCCGGGCAGGTCGCGAAAATCAGTCGGCCCACGTTCTACGGGAATCTGCCAAAGTTTTTCCAGGATGGCAATATCACCACGAACATGGCCCGGAATAACGACCTTTGACACATCCGGAGGGATTTGAGGTAATCGCCGGGCGATCCAGTCGGCAGGCATGAGTGCGGCAACGGAGATGGGCATGACTTCAATGACAGGCTCGATGCCAATTTTTTCGGCAATTTCATCAAGCTGGCGGCGCAGGGCTGATTCCGCCAGTCGGCCGGTCAGAAATAAAACGCGAGATCTGCCCAAATCAGTTGCCTTCTCAATTGTTCCCTGTTCATGCCTGGTCAATCATATTTTAGCTTATTATTTAACGAATTGCCCCGCCATTGACGCGAATGGTCTGACCTGTCAGGAAGGAGGCTTCAGGCGAAACGAGAAAACGGCAGGCCGACGCAATATCTTCAGGCAGCCCCCATCGGCTCAGCGGCGTTTCTCGCAACACTCGTTCTTGCCAGATGGCCGGGGCATGGTCGCCCCAGGCGGTTTTGATCCAGCCCGGCGCAATGCAATTCACGCGGACCAACGGGGCAAGGCTAAGCGAAAGGCTGCGGGTAAATGCCATTACAGCCCCTTTGGTGGCGGCAAAAAGCTCGCCCGAATCGCCCTCCATGCCGGTTTCTGCCTGATCCCAGCCCATCGTGACAATTGATCCGCTGCCTTGGGACTGCATGAATCGACCCGCCAGCCGGCAGGCGGTGATTGTTGAGAGAACATCAACCTGCCAGAGCATTTGCAGCTTTTCGTCGAAATGGGCATGGCGGCCAGAGCCGGTGAGGATATCGGCTCCGGCAAGGTGCAGCCAGGCATCAAGCCCATCCCAGGTGTTCCAGGCCTGTTCTACGAGTTGATTCACTTGCGAAGAGTCGGCCAAATTAGCCAGAAGTGGGAGTGATCGCTGGCCCATCGCCTGAATTTCATCTGCCAGTTTTTGAGTTTCAAGGGCTTTGTGAAAGCCGTGGACGATGACATCCCAGCCTGCGTTTGCGAGAGCCAGTGCTACGCTTCGGCCGATTCCGGAACTGGCCCCGACAACAATTGCTTTCGGTTTCTGATTCATGCGTCAGGGATGATCTTGAGTTTTTCTGCGGCTTTTTGCATCAGATTTTTGAAAATATCATAATTTCCGTCAAATTTGATCATTTTTTTGATTTAAGCTTGTCGATAACTGTTCGGAAGGGGAATTCTGTCCTTTCCTGTGGGGGGGATCGACTTTATTCGCCGGGCGTCGCAGGACGCGACCTAAAGGCAAGGGAACCCAATCGATGGGAACCAGGGATTGGTTAACCAGTCGTCCGAATGCTAGCGCATGGTGTTTTTCTCAATTCAGTTTTTCGATGTTCTGCACTCTTGGAATTTTGACGGGCCTTGCCAGCGAAATTGATGGACAGACTCCCACTCAGATCATCCCGGCTCCTGCCTCTGCTGTGCTCAGCGACTCTAAAGTTCAGAAAACGAATACACCTGCCCTGACAGCCAATTCAGCCACAATTTCTCGTGAAGCGGCATTAGAGGCTCGGATTAAAGAGCTGGAAAAGGTAGCGAGCGAACGAGTGGCCCGCGAGATTCAGCTTGAGCAGCGACTAAAGGCTCTTGAGGGATTGCTGAGCCAGCCATCGGCTGTTACGGCTTCGCGAGAGACACAATTACCGGGAACGCCTCGAATTGATGCTCCGCCTGGTGAAGAGGCAATAGTGCCGCCAGCTGTCGATTCAGGCGGATTGTCGGGTGCTGGCGTTTCCCGATTACCGGGCGATGTGAGTGCCGGGGCTGATATGCCGCCGGGGTTTGATGTGGTGGAAGAGCCACAAGGCCAGCCGGGTGGAGGGTCGGGAAGTGTTGGAACCGGTGATAAGCCGCAGATGCCATTTGTGCCCAAGATTCAGAAAGGATATGCCGGATTTGGGCCTGGTTTTGTGATATCAAGCGATGACGATGAATTTCAGATACAGTTACATGATTTGACACAGCTTGACCTCAGGCAATACAACTTTCAGACCATGTACCCGACGAAAAGCACGTTTGGGTTTCCCCGACAATGGACAATTATCAATGGTCGTCTTTCCAAGCCAATCGAGTATTTTGTCGCAATTAACTGGGGTTTTAATAATCTGAACCTGTTAGATGCATTTATCAACCTGCATTATGACGATCGTT
>JBILGL010000269.1:0-6088 GCA_044351075.1 Isosphaeraceae bacterium
CAAAAATATCATGAGCGGATTACTGCACGGACCCAACACGGGTTCAGACCAGCCTGAAGACCCTGTCGTTCAGGCAAGAAATGCCAAACTGGGCCTCAGGCTTTTTGGTGTCTATGGTGTCATTTATGCCGCTTATGTGGTCGTCGGGGCTTTTTTGCCAGGCATCATGAAAGCGCGGATGGCTGGCATGAATATCGCCGTTATCTGGGGCTTTTTGCTGATCATGCTCGCCTTTGCCATGGCCATCGTTTACGGCCGGCTCTGCGACCGCCCTGCATCTTCTGAAGACGGAGGCCAGAACCGATGAACGGTGGCGTAAACCTCATGGCGGTTCTGGTTTTTGCGATTATTGTCGGGCTGACGCTCGCATTGTCGTTTTATCTTGGCAAACGGGCCAAATCAGCCAGCGGCTTTTTCGCGGCTGGGGGCGATATTCCGTGGTTCATCAATGGAATCGCCTTTGCCGGCGACTATCTTTCAGCGGCGAGTTTTCTCGGCATCTGCGGCATGATCGCCTTCTACGGCTACGATGGTTTTCTCTATTCCATCGGCTATCTGGCGGGCTGGGTCGTGGCACTTTTTGTCGTGGCAGAACCGCTTAAAAGGCTTGGTAAATATACCTTTGCTGATGCTTTGGCTGCGAATTATAAGAGCCGGGGCATTACGGCAGCGGCTGGGCTCTCGACGCTGATGGTCTCGCTGTTTTACCTCATTCCTCAGATGGTTGGAGCCGGGGTGCTCGTCAAGCCGCTGCTGGGCCTGCCGCACTGGGCGGGCGTGGTGATGGTGGGCACGGTCGTGATCATTATCGTGATGTCAGCGGGTATGGTCAGCACGACGTATGTTCAGTTCATGAAAGGGCTTCTGCTGGTTTTCTTCAGCACGGTTCTGACGGTGCTGATCCTGCGCCGAGGGCTTGAAGTCACGCCGGTGGATGGTCCGGCGAAGCCGCTGGAGGTTCAGACACAGGTGACCAAACCTGATGGTCAGGTCTTGATCAACGGACAGCCGAAAGACAAGTCTTCGCTGCGGCCGGTTGGGCATTTGATTACCCTGCCCGGTGGCGTTACAAAGACGGGCCCGCTTACACCCTGGGGATATCTGCAAACCATTACTGACAGTGAAATTGTGACATGGTCATCAAAGCAGACCAAGGCGGCTGATGGCACCGTCACGATGACCTATACCCCAAAGAAACAGACGGGGGCCGACCTGCTTCAGCCGGGTAATCATCCGACTTTCGCCGGGATCAAAGATGGCAGACTCACGGAAAAGCTTAATTTCATATCTCTATTGCTGGCATTGTTTTGCGGCACAGCATCGCTGCCCCACATTCTGATTCGTTATTACACGGTGAAGAATCCGGCGGCGGCTCGTAAGAGTACGATCGTGGGCATCGGCTCGATTGGGTTCTTTTATGTGCTGACGCTCTATCTGGGTCTGGGGGCGATGACCAATGGCTCGCTGGACGTGACTAACAGCAACATGGCGGCCCCTTTGCTGGCAAGGGCTTTTAATGAATGGCTTTTCGCGATTATTTCGGCGATTGCCTTCACCACGGTGCTTGGCACGGTCTCAGGGCTGATCATTGCGGCCAGTGGGGCGGTGGTTCACGACTTGATGACGACCGTTTTTCGGGTTGGTCTGTCGGAAGAGGAACAGGTGAGCGTAGCAAAGCTGGCGAGTGTGGCAGTGGGAGCGATTGCGATCGTGCTGGGGATCGTTTTTGAGAAGCTGAATGTCAGCTATCTGGTGGGCTGGGCGTTTTCAGTCGCGGCCTCGGCGAATCTGCCGTCGCTGGTGATGCTTCTTTTCTGGAAGCGAACGACTGCCAGCGGGATTATCGCAGCGATTGTGGTGGGGATGTGTTCGTCGCTCGGCTGGATTTTGCTCTCATCCGAGACATATAAAAACGTATATGGGCTGGACCCGCTGACGGCTCCTTTTCAGATGAGTCAGCCGGGGCTGGTGACGATTCCGCTTGGGTTTCTGACGCTGGTCGTTGTTTCTCTATTGACCGGAGGGAGAGCCGGGAATCAGCTTACAACTCCAGAAACGGCATGAATCTGTCGATAAAAAACGGGTGATAGTGAGGAGGTTTTTGAAAAACCTATTGTGGCTGCTTGACAAAGCGGATCGCGTCAGCTAATCTATCACATTCCTCGAATACCGTATTGGCGAGTCGGCTATTTGCCGCCATTTCGCTAGAAATTACAGGATCTCTTGATCAGACCATGAAATGCTATCTTGCCAAGACCGATGAGCTGCAACGCCAGTGGTACACAATTGACGCCACGGATGCAGTCGTTGGTCGTCTCGCAGCGCAGATTGCCCCGATATTGATGGGCAAGCATCGCCCGACCTACACACCGCACATTGATACCGGCGATTTTGTGATCGTCACGAATGTTGATAAAGTTGTTTTCACTGGCAACAAGTGGGAACAGAAATCATACCAGCGTTTCAGTGGTTATCCGGGTGGCCAGCGTGACGAACAGGCGAAAAAGCTGTTTGCCCGTCATCCGGATCGAATTCTGAAGCTGGCGGTGGCTCGTATGCTGCCCAAGAACAAGCTTGGTCGCCACATGCTTTCAAAATTGAAGCTGGTTGTTGGCCCGAATCATGAGCATCAGGCACAGAAGCCGGTTGCTTTGGAAGCCGTGAAGGGTCGCCCGGCCGCTGCCGGCCGGCTGGCGGCTAATATTGACTGACGATTCAATCAACTAAGGAATATAGATAAGACTTATGAGTACAGCCGCCAAACCTGCCCCGAATTGGGGAACTGGTCGCCGCAAAACAGCCGTCGCACGCGTTCGTGTGCTGGAAGGCACTGGCAAGTTTATCGTTAATGGTCTGCCGGTTGACGATTACTTCGTTGACGAGATTCATCAATCCATTGTACGCAAGCCACTTGTCGTCACTGATATGGCCGGTCGTGTTGATGTAATTGTCAAAGTGGAAGGTAGTGGAAAGTCATCGCAGGCTGGCGCCGTATCACTCGGCGTTGCTCGTGGCCTGGTGGCCATGCGAGATGACCTCAAGCCAGCACTGCATCACGAAGAATTGCTGACTCGTGATAGCCGAATGGTTGAACGTAAGAAGTATGGTCATAAGAAAGCCCGTAAGAGCTTCCAGTTCTCGAAGCGTTGATTTATCAACATACTTCACGCAGAGAAATTCAAGGTATGGCTTCAGCCATACCTTTTTTTATTGTCACTCTTTTTCAACGATCAATTGTTTCCCAGCAGTCGTTTTCGTATTTCAGCGCTACAGAAGAGAATATCTTCAGACTTGCCCAGAATGATGAGACTTTCACCGCGACTAAACCGATGATCAAGCGGTGGTGGTACATTCACTCGTCCTGTTGCATGCCTGAGTCCCAGCACGACAGACTTGATGCCCAACATTTGTATTTGAAGCTGCTGAAAACTCATTTCAAGCACTTCAGGTAGTTCGTCAAGTGGCAGTTCGTGAACTTCGAGCTGGGTGTCGCCAATACCGGTGTATATCGCTTCGGTGAGTTCAACAAATAATGGATTCACCACCAGCGACGCCACTCGCATAGAACCCATGGCCGAAGGAGAAACGACATGATTGGCCCCGGCCTGATACAGCTTTCTTAATGAGCTCTGGTGGTCTGCCTTTGATATGATGCGCACGCGTGGGCTGAGTTGCCGGGCTGAGAGAGTCACAAAGACATTATCCACATCATTTGAAAGCAGGCAAAGCACATATCTGGCTCGTTCAATACCGGCAGCAATCAGCATCGCCTCGTTCATGCCATCGCCCTGAACATGGGGCACACCCAGAGATTCCAGCTCAGCAACTGTTTCCGGATTATTCTCAATGACAACGATCTCCAGATTGCTTTTTCTTAACCTCTCTACTGATTGCCGCCCCATCTTTCCGTATCCAACAATCACCACGTGATTCGCCATTGCGTTGATCATGTTATCCAATGATTTTCTCCCCAATGCTTTACGAAGACTCCGACTAATCAGCACTTCCGCTATTGCTGAGACCAACAGAGCATTTCCCACCAGACCACTGAGGATCGTCAGCGAAGTGACCAATCTCAGCCCTGGTGTTTTGACGGGCTGGATCTCGCCATAGCCTACAGTTGTAACGGAAATCAGAACCATAAAAACGGCGTCGGAAAAATGCCAGCCATAGGCCATGTAAGCCAGCGTGCCTGCGCAAAATGTAATGAGTAAGAGACTGACTCCCCAGACGATTCGATGAAGCTCCAGCATCGTTGGCCAGAGACGTTTCAGAATACCTGCTGAATCGACAATAATTTGCGCAGGTTTGCCGAATAAGTATCTGCGAATCAGGTGTTTCCGGGAAAACTCAGAACCCAAATTTCGACACCTCCCGGAAGTTAATAATGTCAATGGCGACGCACGCGCAATCGCTGATTAAATGCGACTGCCAAGACCACAACCAGGCCAAGAATCAGCCCCTCTATCTGTGTGCTATCAATCCCTTTAAATGCAAAAGTGCGCCAGCCGGGGCTGAGCCAGGGGGCGTCTGAAACGAGTCTGATCCACGGCAGCGAAAATTCAAATTCGCGAACGACCTGACCTGTCCCTTTAATGATGATCTGTATCAACCCAAGGCCCAAGACTGTACCGCGAATAGAGCCAACACCGCCAGCCAGGCTGCATCCACCGACAACGGCTGCCGTAATCGCCCAGAGTTCATAGCCCACACCCAGCGTGCTCTGGCCCTGCCCGCTCTTGCCTGTGAACATCACCCCACCCAGTGCGGCCAGCATGGAACTGGTGCCGTAGGCAAACGCCCTCAAGCGACGAATTCTGACACCGCTCAGCCGGGCAGCCATTTCATTGCCGCCCATGGCGTAAAGGTGGCGTCCTAAAACAGTTAGCCCAAGTATTGCGCTGAATAGAATCGCGGTGATTGTGAAAACAACGACCGAATTTTCCCATTCTTTGCCGAGCCAGCGAAAGCTATTGAACGAAACATTAATCGACCGGTTTTCGCTCAAAATTGTTGAAATACTTCGCAGCCCAGCCATGCTGGCGAGCGTTGTAATAAATGGTGGAAGCCCAATACGGTCAATAACTTGCGCATGTGCTACGCCAATTGCGAGCCCTGCCATCATGCTGATGACAATCGCCAGAAATACAGTAAATGCCCCGGGCGGGTTGGCTGCGTCGGCCGACGCGCCCGGTAGCCAACTTGTGACCAGCTTAGCGGATAGGACCGACGCAAACGCTGCCACCGAGCCAATCGAAAGGTCAATTCCACCGCTGATAATCACTACAGCTGCCCCAATCGCCAATACGCCATAAAGGGCGATTTGATGATAGAGCGTCTGCCGGCTATAGCGGCTGAAAAATGCCATCTGCGGATCAAGCTCGTAAATCACGGCCAGCGCGATCAATATGGCAATCACGAGCCCGGTTTCCGGGGCCCGGAAAAACGCCTTGATGGCACTGGTGAGCGGATTCACTCGGCGGGCGGTGGCGTCGGTCGGCGAACTCATGTTGATTTGAGCCCCTTGGACGACAGCCAGGCTTTCATTTCTTCAATCGTCATCACGTTATCGCCCTTTACTGGGCTTGATTTGTCGGGCACCACAATCCGAACGCCCGTGTCGCGCACTTTGCCATCTGGCAGCACTTCAGCCACGGTTTTATCGTCCTTGTTGATCAGAGCCTTGAGCAGCTTCACACCCAAATACCCCATGTCGTAAGGGTTCTGGCAAACCGTTGCATCAATATTCTTCTTTTCCAGATGACCCACGGCCAACTCGTCCAAGTCAAAAGTCACCACGCTGACTTTCTTGCGAATTTCAGCCGTTCGGCTCACTTCTTCCGCAATTCGCGGGGCATTGTAGCTCCAGAGGCCGACCAGCACGCCAAGGTCTGGATACTTTGAAAGTGCTGTCTGCACATTGACAGCCGCCTTGTTCTTATCCGTCTGGTCTTCAAAAATTTCAACCTGGCTGAATTTCGGTCCGGCTCCGGCGAAGAAACCATCTCGCCGTTCACGAGCATTGGCCGCAGCGGCTGTTCCCACAAAAACGGCTGATTTGCCACCATCCGGCCGAATGGCTGCGGCA
>JBILGL010000270.1:0-6040 GCA_044351075.1 Isosphaeraceae bacterium
AAATCGATACGCTTGTAAAAAGCGGGAACATGCAGAAAAGATCGGCCACCAGATCATTGGCCAGCCGATTCTTGAGAAAGGTATAGTGCGAAGCTTCATGCCCCAGCGACGCCAGCCGATGCTGAATCCCACCATTGGCAATAATCGCCATCGCGAAAAAAGGCACGGCAAACGCCCAGTGCATGCCAATACTCCGGCGCAGGCTGTCGGCCCCGATGGCCACCGTACAAGCCACCATCATCACAAAATAATCTTCCGCCAATGCACGAATCGAGCGAAACTCCGACAGCTTCCGAAATGGCTGAATGCCGGATTGTTTTTCCCAGCCTGCCACTTGCCTCGACGGCCGCCTGGGCTGATGGCCCAGTTTGTCAAGTTTTGCCGAATGGGCGAATTTTGCGGGTTCAATGGCCATCTTGGCTCGACCTCGTCGCTTACGTGCCGGCTGCATCTGACAGCTCGTCGCGGAGAGTACGACGGCTATTTGCATTCAGACGAATTATCGGAACTTTGCCGAAGGGCGATCATGGCATGTCATGGCCCGAACGACACCACGCGCACGGTTGTAGAGGTGGTAAAGAAAATAATGAAGAGTTGTCATTTGATGAAAAACACCATTTTTCAATCACTGCGTTGCGACCTCGTCAGCAATTTTTGAAAATGGAAGTTGGTTGATCACGGCCGAACAATCTGGTGATTACGAGCGTAATTGAATAAGATAGTCAGTAGAGTTAGATGTCGAAGATCGACAGAAATACTGACCGGGAAAGGTGGTAGGAGCTGATGATCGGTTTTGACCCTTTGTATTTCATGATGCTGATGCCTGCAATGCTATTGGCGGGCTGGGCTCAGTGGAAGGTTCAGTCGGCATTTTCCCACGGCTCAAAAATCCGTTCTGCTTGCGGCCTGACGGGCGCCCAGGCCGCCCAGCGAGTGCTTGAAGCGGAAGGCATTTACAACGTCGCAATCGAGCCAATTGGCGGCATGCTATCGGACCATTACGACCCGACGGCCAAGGTTCTCAGGCTTTCTCCGCAGGTCTATTCCAGCAATTCGCTGGCCGCCCTGGGTGTTGCCGCCCACGAAGCCGGCCACGCTGCTCAGGACGCCTCTGGCTATTCACTTCTGGTCATGCGAAACGCGATTGTGCCGCTGGCAAATATCGGCTCAAGCGCATCGTGGATTCTGATCATGGCCGGCATGTTCCTCCAGGTCACACAGCTTTTCATTCTGGGCGTGGCCGCATTTTCGCTCACGGTGCTCTTTCAGGTGGTGAATCTACCGGTTGAATTCGACGCCAGTCGTCGGGCCCGGCAGGCTCTGCTGATGACGGGGCTTGTGCATCCGGATGAAGACCGCGAAGTGGGCCGGGTTCTGAATGCAGCCGCCATGACATACGTCGCCGGCACGATCACTGCAATTCTCACCCTGCTTTACTACCTGATTCGCTCCGGGCTTCTCGGCGGCAGCTCGTCCGACGATTAACTCAAAATAAATGGGAACAGCCCTCGAATCCCCCGGCTAAGGCGTAACGCCAAGGCTGGGGGATTTTTATTTTGTAATTTACATGTTCTGCCAATAAAGCCTGCGAATGAAACAAGTTGCATACAAGGCCGGCATCATGATTCATTGAATCTTTTAAGATTCTGATCATGGCTCTATCAGACGTAAGAGCAATGCCATTCGCATTGAAAATGTTTTTTCAATTTGAATTTGACAGCAAAGCCAGGCTTTTTTCTTCAATAATCACTCTCCCGCCAGCAATCGTTCAAGTGTGCCGGTGGTAATCGGATGGTAGCCGCTGCGGGCCTCTTCAAAAAGCTTCTTCGCGCGGGCCTTGCCGGCAGACGTCTCAAGCAGGGCCTTGTAAAGCGGTACAATCAACTTGCGCCGACCGATGCGACGAATGTAAGCATCCACAGCCGCATCTGCCGGGGTGTAGCCACTCGGAATCGTGCGCAAAAACCAGCTATGGGCCACTTCGGCGTTGGCTTTGGCGGTAAGCTGGGCTTTGGCGTCGAGCTCAGCCAGTTGGGCCACAGGCAGCTTGGCAGGCAGCTCGTTGAGAAAGGCAAGCCAGTCCTGAGTTGACCATTTTTCCGTAACCAGATCGGCCGTTTTCACCGTACCTGCGGCCCAGGCTTTGGCCAGATCAAACTGAGCCTGAAGGCGGGCAGATGTCGGGGCGATCGCTCCATCAGGAATGCCTGGCTTTTCAAACCATTCCATCAGCTTCAGGCCAGCAAGCTTCGGGTTTGTCGAAGGCTGCACTTTTGCCTCAAGATAGGCCAGAAAATCGCGAGTGGTCACACTCTTCCAGGCATGGTCCGTAAACCAGCCTTTCAAGAATGTGTCAAATGTCTCTCGCCCCAGCCGCTTTTCGAGCTGGTAGAGCAAGAGCCGCCCTTTTTCATAGGGAATACGGGTCACGCCGTCGTCCGGGTCGCGTCCGTCAAAGTCGGGCGAAAGTCGCTGGTCAGGCTGGGGCACTTCTTTCAGGCCCGCCATCAATTCTTCATAGCCCAGACGTCGCTCGACATCGCCACGCTCAGCGCCATAAAGATCCTCCATAATCCGCCCCTCGACATAAGTCGTAAAGCCTTCATTCAGCCAGAAATCGTTCCAGGTGGCATTCGTCACCAGATTCCCTGACCACGAATGGGCCAGCTCATGCGCCACCAGCGAAACCAGCGACTTATCGCCCGGCAGCACTGTCGGCGTGGCAAAGGTAACAACCGGGTTCTCCATGCCGCCAAAGGGGAAGCTGGGCGGCAGCACCAGCAGGTCATAGCGGCCCCACTCGTAAGGGCCATAGCGATTTTCAACGGCCTTAATCATCGCTTCGGTATCTTCAAATTCGCGGGCAGCCAGGTCGATCGTCTCCGGCTCGGCATAAACGCCCGACCTCGGCCCGATTTCACGAAACTGCAGCCGACCCACGGCCAATGCCAATAAATACGACGGAATCGGCCGCTCCTGCCGAAATTGATAAACGCCGCTGGCACTGCCGCTGCGGGCTTCTTCGGAAAGGGCACTCATAATCGCCCGGTGCTTTGGGTCAACTTTGATTTTGGCGGAATACGTGAAGCGAACACCCGGCGAATCCTGACACGGCACCCAGCTTCGTGCATGAATCGCCTGCGACTGACTGTAAAGAAACGGCTCTTTGCCGCCCGCGGTGCCTTCAGGGCCCACCCACTGCAAGCCGGAAGCCTCTGGCCGAGTGCGGTAAACAATGGTGATTGAATCGACGTCGGCCGGCAGCTTAATCTCCAGCTTCGAGCCAAAAATTGCATTGTGCGGGCTCATGTATGTATCAAGCGTCTGACCGGTTTTAGTTGATTTGACAGACGCAATATCAATCTCTCTGACATCCATCACCAGCGGGGCCTGTGGGTCAATCCTTTTCAGCTTCCAGGTGGCTGTGCCAGAAAGCGATTTCGTGGGGAATTCAACGGCCAGATCGAGATCAAGATGGGTGAGGATAACTTTTTCGGGCTGGGCGTGTGAATGATTGTCGGCCACGGCGAAACCTCGGCTTATTGCAGGATTCAAACAGGCGGCCAGCACGGCCGTGAGCAAGAGAAGGCGACGAGTCTGAAGCATGATTCATGCATCCTGACGGCTTAGGCGATTGTATTCGGTTCGCGCCTGACCAGAAGCTGGCTCTGGCGGATGCCTATTACCTTAACCATTGTGTCGGCCGGGATAAAGCCCTCATCCGTCATGGCATCGGTCGGGCGGCCATTAATCTCAACCGTGCCGCCGGGCCGAAGGTCGGTCAGCGATCGGCCATGCCGGCCCACAACGGCCTCAAGCTCAAGCCGGGGGCTGTCGTCGGCGGAAGGCAGAATCACTTCGTCCTCGCCGGGCGGCTTGAGCAGAAAAAACCGGGCAAAAGGCGTATGAGGCCAGAGAGAAGCCGCCATCAGTATCGCTATGGGCAGCAGAGCCAGGTCGATCGTCAGAAAAACCAGCCCGGTCATGGTCGAGATCGAAAAGGCGCTCCAGAGCGAAGCCCCGAAGAGCCCCAGGCACAAAAGCGGCAGAATGCCCGCTGATGGGATAAATGTCTCCAGAACAAGCAGAAAAAGGGCACCCAGCATCAGCAATACGGGCCAATAATAGAGATTCAAGATGAAAAGATATCCTCATCAAATGTAAATGGAGCGTTGGGCTGCGTGCTCATTCGCTCTTCCGGCTGGCGAGTTTCACGCACAATCACTCGCAGGCCACGGGTTGAAACCACTTCGATCGACTGATTCGCGTCAATAGAGCCAATCTGCGCAGTGGCGTCCACTATCAAGTCGCCAAATCGAGCCTTGCCGGTCGGCCGAAGGGCCGTCGTTGAAAGCCCGATCTGGCCAATCAAATGGCTGTAATTCAGGTCGGCATCACCTGTGATCACCGTTTCGGGCTCCTGCCGCTGGCTACCGATGTCGCCAGGCCGCAGCACCAGCCCTCGCAGAAGTGGCATCCGGTGCATGTTACGGCTCAGCCAGATAATGCCCACAATGCCCAGCGTCATGGCCATCATGAGCTGCATCAGCGTGCCGCTCATCTCGCGGTATTCATCAGCCCCGCTCGGCCAGATAAAGGTGTGGCTGGCCAGCACAATGGAAACGACCGTCAGCACCACGCCTGCCAGCCCAAACACGCCAAAACCCGGAAACACAAAGAGCTCCATCGCCATGCAGATCAGCCCCACGGCAAAAAGCATAATTTCCAGTTGGTCGGCCGTGCCGCTCAGGTAATGGCTCCAGAAAAAAAGCATGAAGCAGATGGCCGAGCCAATTGCCGGCAGACCAATGCCCGGCAGCTTGAATTCAAGCACCAGCAGAAAAAGCCCCATCGTCAGGATAAAACCGGTCACGACCCGATTATTCAGCACCGCCACCAGATAATCCACCCACGAAGGACCAATCACCGTGATCTTCGCCGGGTCAAGCCCAAGCCTCATTCTCAGGCTCTCAGCCGATTCCTCGACACTTGCCAGACCAAAAGCCACCGCCGCCGGTGCATCCAGCACCCAGTTCTCGCCGGCCGGCTTGACCACTTTTCGCTTCTGAAATCGTTTCGGTTCGGCTGCCTGATCACTCTCGGCCACACACACCACACCGCCAGAGTTCATGTCCTGCGCTTCGAAAATCACCTGCGACGGATCAAAAAGCCCCTTGGCCAGCCCCACCGCATAGCCACGCGATCTGGCCAGCTCGACGGCCCGGTCGCGTGCCGTTTTGATCACATCCTCACCCGGCGGCTTCGGCTTGTTTTTGCCTTCCGGCAATCGCTGAAGATAAACATCGCCCAGCACGGCCGATGGGCTGACAAGCACAAGGTCGCAGGCCAGCAGCGGCATCATCACCGCCCCTTCCGCCTTGCCCGTAACAAAGGCCACTTTCTGCACACCGGCCATTTTTGCAAGCTGGTCGGCCAGATCCGTCCCGATAATCAGGCTGTCGCCACGCACATCCATCTCAAAAATCACGGTATCAATATCAGTCGATTGAGCCAGTGCCAGCTTCCGGCGAATATAGCCGAGCTTAAACGAATCCAGCCGCCCCTCCAGCTTGATCCACATGGCACGGCTGGCCGCACCCGCCAGCGGTGACACCCGAAGGGCTTCGTCCGGCAGGCGATAAACCTCCAGAATTTCATTTTTTCGATCCACCGAAAGCCGCGAAAGCACGCCCCGGGCCCGCATAGCGTCGAGTGTTCGTTTCGCCCCCGCAGGCCAGGCAGGTTGCTCAAGCACCACCGCCCTGGTTTTGCGAAAGTCTGCCAATCGCTCTTTCAGCACCATATATCGCTGGTTATCTGCGGCCGTCACTTCCAGTAGCTCGGCCCTGTCGTCAACCAGCCCTTCGTATAGGTCAGGCGATCGGCCCACGCTGGCGGCAAGCTCCGCCACAAAGCCGCGCACTGTGCGAGTCGTCAGGGCATCGGTTCCCGCCGAAATCACCGGCCCGATGCTCGCCCCATTCTGAAAAATCACTTCCTGACAGGCCAGTGGGGCCAAAGCGGCATACCCGGTGAGTGG
>JBILGL010000271.1:0-6002 GCA_044351075.1 Isosphaeraceae bacterium
AGTTAAACCGTTAAAATCATCAATAATTTCAAGAATCAGTTGTATTTTGAGTCAAGTTTTCATTCATTGATCAGATAATACAATTGGTACCAGAATCAGCATGACAAAAAACCGGCCAGAGGGCTGGAAAACAATTATAAAATAAACCATAAAACACTATCTAATAGGTATTTACAATCAATTACGAAACGAAGCAATTGATTTGAACTCAAACTGAATACGATTGATGATCAGATCGCCAGGTCGGAAGCCCGAACCCTGAATACCAACTTGTCATACAACAATCTTTCCCGAAGGTTTATTTAATAACTCAGTCAACATTGCTGCCGGGTTGATCGCATGGGTCGTCTGCCGAGGATAAGCAGAGCAGGGCGTGATCTTTCATCGCCATCACAATCAAGTAAGGCACGATTGATTCTGTCTTTTGCCATGAAGGGGAACGGTCAAAGAGTGATAGCCCTTGAAGATGACTATGAGCATGGCTGGGGATTTAACCTCCAGAATTGACAGAACTAAAGCGTTGCGGCTGATGAAAAAAAGCAACTTTGAGAAGGAAATTCATGATTTTTGACTTGCCAGCTATCATCAAAAAAACTTATAATTCGATTATCCGCACTCAACTCTCCATGAGTTTCGAAAAAATCCGGCGTTGGTATTTCTCATGATGGCAACCATCAATCAGAAACAGAGTTTGCAGGAAGCAACTTCCCGCGAGCTGAGCCTTCATAAATGGATTGAAAGTGAAAAAGCCGGTCGTGACCTTGGCGAAAAGGCCATTCACGACTGGGTCGCCCGCCATTGGGATCGCTTTCTCCGCCAGCGATGGGTCGAGCATCTTCAGGGCCAGGTCTTCTGGTATGAACTTGACCATGCGGATTATGGCCTGTTTCAGCGCTGTTTTTGCGGTAACCCACTCGCCGAACTGATCATTAACACCTACAAATCAGGCGGTGCCCAGGGCGAGAATCTGGCAATAGTACAACGCGCCCGGCTGGAAAACTGGCCGATGGATGAAGTCTTCCGCATCCTTGAAATTCTCAATATCAACAGCCGCCGCCTCGCCTGTCGCTACGAAGAACGCCTGCATATTGCCAAATCCGTCTGCTGATTTTTTCTTTTATCCTTGCTCTTCACTAATCACCACTTTTTTTTGTTTGTGCCATTGTTGTCGATCGATTAGATTGATAAACATCGATCAACAGCCCATTTTTCGGGAGAATCCGTCATGTCTATCAAGAGAATTCTCTGCACTCTTTCCGCCGCATTGCTCATTGGCTCGATTTCTGTTTCTGCACAACAGGAGAAGGCGAAAACCAGCCAGGATTCCGCCAAAGCCAAGCCCGCCCAGCGGGCCAAAAAGCCGGTCGTGGTGCTCATCGGCGACTCCATCCGTATGGGCTACGCGCCTAATACCATCAAGTTCTACAACAATCAGGTCGATTTCCGCAGCCCTGAAGCCAATGGCGGCGATTCGGCCAATGTCCTGAAAAATCTCGATTCATGGGTCATCTCAGCCCAGCCCGATGTCGTTCACATCAATGCCGGCCTGCACGACCTGAAACTCGACCGCAAAACCGGCAAGCATCAGGTGGAACTGGCCGACTACAAAGCCAACTTGAAAAAGATACTGGAACGGATCACCAAAGAGACCAAGGCGACCGTGATCTTCGCCCTGACGACACCGGTGCTTGACGACCGGCACAAGGCCAATAAGCCTTTTGACCGACTCGACGCCGACGTGCAGGCCTATAACGGTGCCGCCCGCGAAGTGCTGCGTGATTTCCCCGAAATCAAAATCAACGACCTTTACACCGTGGCCAAAAATCTCGACCTTGAAAAATCGCTGGTCAAAGATGGTTTCCACTTCACACCCCAGGCCTATCAGGCACTCGGCCGCCGCGTAGCCGAAGTCATTCGCCTGACAGCCCTTTCACAGCCGACGTTTGTCGCCCGCTTCACCCCCGCCGCCCCGACGATCGACGGCAAGGCCGACGAGGCCGAATGGGCCAGCGCCCTGCCGATCAAGAGCTTTGGTGCGTTCTGGTCGGGCCAGCAGCCGAAAATGCCGCACGAAGCCCGCATTCTCTGGGACGACGAAGCCATGTATTACTATGCCGAACTGCCTGACAAATACCTGACAGCTTTTGGCAAGAATCGCAACGACACACTTTGGCTGGGCGATGTTTTCGAGCTCTTTTTCAAGCCGTCCAAAACCGGCCCAGCCTATTATGAGCTTCAGGCCAACCCGCTCGGCACCATTCTTGAGCTGCCATTCCCACGCCGGGGGCATTCGTTTGAAGAGCTGGCCGCCAAGCCGCATCAGGGCATGACCGTGGCCGTGCAGGTGGACGGTTCACTCGAAAAGCCGGGCGAAAACGATAAGAAGTGGACAGTCGAGGGCCGTATTCCGTGGTCGCTCTTTGCCCCGACCGGCGGCAAGCCAAAGCCGGGCGATGCATGGCAGTTTCAGCTCAGCTATTACGACTACGGCCCGAAAGGCACTGAGCCCGAGCTTGGCTCGTGTGCCCCGCTGACGATTCTCAATTACCACCGCTATGAAGACTATGCCGCTTTGCGATTCGAAGGCAGGAAATAAGCCGGCAATGAAACAACAAACTCTCTTCGCCGCCGCTGCCGCATTTTTATCAATTTGTGCCGCGGCGCTGCCTGCTCAGGATGATCTGATCGCTTTCGGGCGTGAAGGCTATGCCCTTAAGCGAACCGTGATCGACGCCAATCTGCCGGGTGCTTATCAGGTCGAACTGGCCGACGTCAATGGCGATGGCCGCTTGGATGTAGTCGCGCTGGGCGGCGGCACGGTGGCCTGGTATGAAAACCCGACATGGCAGAAGCGTATTGTGAGCGATGGCAAAACCTCGCCCGGCGTGATCAGCACGGCCACGGCCGATATCGATGGCGACGGCAAGGCCGAAGTGGCCATTGCCTATGAGTTTGAGATGAATCAGCCCAAGCGGGGCAAACTGCTTTTGGCACGGCAGGCGGCCGATGGCTGGAAATATGAATTGATGGGCGATTTTCCGAGCATTCATCGCCTGCGCTGGGGTGATTTTAACGGCGATAAAAAGCCCGACCTGGCCATTGCGCCGATTTTCGGTGCCGATGCCACTCCGCCTGCCTTTCAGCAGCAGGGTGCGCCGCTGACCGTGCTTTTCTCGGGCAGGCTGGCGGAAAAATCAGAGATTAAACAAAACAGAGTCATGCATGCCATTGGGGTGGTGCCATGGCAGGGGCAGGAGTCGAAGTCCGAGATTCTGAGTGCCAGCAATGAAGGTGTGTGGCGGCATCGGTTTGTGGATAATGCCTGGGTCAGCACAAAGCTGTTGGTGGGTGCTTCGGGCGAAGCCCCGAAGGTGGGTGCCAGCGAGATTCATCGTGGCAAATTTGCCGACGGCCGCTCGTTTTTCGCGACTGTTGAGCCCTGGCATGGGTCAGATGTCGTGCTGGTGCCCGAGCGCATGACTGGCTCAGCCGATTTTGGCCCTCGCTTTCAGCTCGATGCGGAAATGATCGACGGCCATGCCCTTTGCGTGGCTGATATCGACGGCGACGGCACCGATGAAGTCTTTGCCGGCTATCGCGGCAAGGGCACCAGCGTCAACGGCTATCGGCTCGTTGATGGCGAATGGCAGAAAAAGGTGATCGACGCCAAAATCGCCGCTCAGGATTTGCGCTCAGGCGACATGAATGGCGACGGCCTGCGCGACGTGGTGAGCGTAGGTGGCTCAACCAAAAATGTTGTGCTCTATCAGGCGGTGAAACGTTGATTGAATCCACGAAAAGTTGATTTTCCTGTTATCCAAGTTTGTATCTCAACAATCATGAGTTCGATGCGAGATATTAAGATAATTGCCGACAGACCACGCGTTGAGTCGTTATTCGCACCTTACCGAAATGCGATCGGCAACGACTTTGACGGCTATAGAAACCATGTTTACCGGTGCATTACATACGCCATGCACTTTCTGGAAAATAACCAGAAACACGAACAACTCGTTGAAACTGCTTTTGTCTATCACGATATAGGATTATGGACGGACAGGGAATTGGCATACCTCGAACCTTCGGTGGCTGCCGCTTTACACGACAATCAACAGTTTGGCTGGGGATTAGACTGCGACGCATTGCGTAGCGCAATCCACTGGCATCACAAGTTATTCCGCTACAAGGGGAAAAATGAGGAGGTGGTTGAGGCGTGCCGGAAAGCGGACTGGATTGACGCAACAAAAGGCTTTTGCCGTAAGGGAATCAGTCGATCTGCCATCGCCAAAGTTGAATCAGAATTTCCGAATTGCGGCTTTCATCAAACGCTTTTGCGATTGGCTGGCGATTACGGTGGGTCAACGCTTATTGGTGGATTCAAGGTCATGCGTGGCATCGTGAAATGGTGAGCTAAATTCAATTCAAAAGCAAATCGAATCCAGGCCATGACCCAGCGGAATTTTCTTAACAATCAACACGTTTCTACATTCAGTTGAGTCAGGCTATCCCTGAACGCAATTGAGGGATAACCAGTATGCGTCTGGCAATAGTAGCCACTCGCTTGCATTTAGTCTTAGCCTGCTGTCTTGATTCAGCGGACAAAAAGTCAATTTTTTATGAACACAGTTTTGAACCAGGGGTGATGGATACCCAAAACCAGTAACGGTTGAGCAAAACGGGCAATTTTCATTTTCCTGAGATCCCACTCGTAACTAATGACCCACCCGCCTACTTTCCCGCTTTCCGCCCAGTTAAACCGTCACCTTAAAATATTTCTCAATTTTTCCAAATTACCTAAACTAAACACTCGACTCAGTCGATAATATCATTGAACGAAGATTCGGATTGGCGGATCAGGACCATTCTAAATCCATCTTCGGCCGATGGTTATGTTGCTTTTTTACCTAGCTGCCAGTCGGCTCGGAAGGGCTTGACTTGGACACTTGGTTTTCAAGACAGTAAATCCCGTGTTTGAAATGGGTGTGTCGATCATGTGAAACTGTTTTGATTAATTCTGAGATTTTCCGAAAAAAAGACTTGAAAATTTTTGATTCCTTGTTTTCTGGCGATCTGGTGGCTGTGCGGCTTGACCATGGCCAGTGGCGGGGCTATATTTGCTCAGTCCTGATCCGTGTCGCAGATGCCTGACGCCTATAATAAAAGCGTCCGCTTCTGGGATTAACAACCTGACCACTTCGGTGGATCGATGCTCGCTGGTTATCTGGAGCATTATCCATTTGGGGCACTGGTGTGTCTGCATCAACAGATTCAATGATTCGGCAGATTAAGGAAACGGTAGATATCGTTTCGCTCATCAGCCAATACCTGCAGGTGCACCGGGCGGGCAACCGTTTCAAGGCTCTCTGCCCATTTCACGACGACAAAAACCCGTCGATGGAAGTCAATCCAGCCCGCCAGTCGTTCAAGTGCTGGGCCTGTGGCGCTGGCGGTGATTGCATCGAATTCGTGCAGAAATATGAGCGGGTTGATTTCCCGGAAGCGATCAAAATTCTGGCAGATCGCGTCGGCATTCAGATCGAAAAAACAACGTCCAGCCAGACTGCCCCCAAGGGCCCGGCCAAGGCTGATCTTTACCGCGTTCTGGGCTGGGCGGCCGGTTACTACGCCGAAGCGTTTAACTCGCCTGGCGAGTGGCAGGAATATGTCGCCGCACGCGGCATTTCGCCGGAAGCTGTCAATCGGTTTGGGATTGGTTATGCCCCGGCTGATTCGAATCTGATCAAGCGGCAGGCCCGGGCCATGGGCTACAGCGATACGCTTCTTGAGGCTGCCGGAATCCTGGCTTCTGTGGAAGGGCGAACCTACGACCGCTTTCATGATCGGCTGATGTTCCCGATCCACGATCTCACGGGCCGCGTTGTTGGCTTTGGCGGCCGCGTGCTGCCCGAGCGGGACCGGGCTTTGGCCGAGCAGGGCAAGCGGGTTGGCAAATACGTCAATTCGCCGGAAACGATGATCTTCCAGAAGCGAAAGCTGCTTTA
>JBILGL010000272.1:0-5965 GCA_044351075.1 Isosphaeraceae bacterium
GGGCCGGGCGAGCTCAGAGGCGAGCTTCACACGCTGGGCTTCGCCGCCAGAGAGGGTATTGGCCGACTGACCGAGCGGCAGATAGCCCAGGCCAACGTCGCGCAGAAGCTGGAGAATTTTGGCGATACGAGGTTGATCATTAAAAAGGTCGTGGGCTTCGTCGCATGTCATTCTGAGGACGTCGCCGATGGATTTGCCGCGATAGGTTACGTCCAGAATTTCGCTGGAGAAACGGAGCCCGGAACAGGCTTCGCACGAGACCCAGACATCGGGCAGGAAGTGCATTTCAATACGCCGCTGGCCCGCCCCTTCGCAGACAGGGCAGCGGCCGCCTTCGACATTGAAGCTGAAAGAACCGGGCCGGAGGCCACGCTTTTGCGATTCAGGCAGGCTGGAGAAGAGGTTGCGAATGAGGTCGTAAACGCCGGTATAGGTGGCGGGGGTTGAGGCCGGAGTGGCCCCGATGGGCGATTGATCGACCCGAATGGTTTTATTGACCAGGCCGACGCCTTCAATGCGGTCGTGGGAGCCGGGTGTCTCTTTGGAGAAGTGCTTTAGCTTGGTGAGGGCACGGCCCAGCACATCTTCGACAAGTGTACTCTTGCCTGAGCCTGATACACCTGTGACAACGATCATTGTGCCGAGCGGGAAGCGGACATCAATGCCTTTCAAATTCAGGTGGCGGGCATTGCGCACGATGAGCTCGCCACGGTCCGGTTCGCGGCGGCGGGCGGGAATGGGAATGGCGGTCGAGCCGGAAAGATAACGGCCGGTGAGCGAATTGGGCTCGGCCTTGACTTCCTCAGGGCTGCCTTCGGCGACAATCAGGCCACCTTTTGAGCCGGCGCCGGGGCCGAAATCGACGAGATGATCAGCCGACTCGAGCACTTCCTGATCATGCTCAACCACGACAAGTGTATTGCCAAGGTCGCGCAGGCGGCGGATTGCGCCCAGAAGCCGGGCATTATCGCGCGGATGCAGGCCGATTGTTGGTTCGTCAAGTACGTAAAGAACGCCCGTCAGGCCGGTGCCGATCTGCCCGGCCAGCCGAATGCGCTGGCTTTCGCCGCCGGAGAGTGTGGGGGCAGGGCGGGCGAGTGAGAGGTATTCAAGGCCGACTTCGACCAGAAAACGGAGACGATCAGAAGCTTCTCGCAGGAGATCGCCGGCGATTTTGGCTTCTTCACCGGTGTAATTCAGGCCACTGACAAAATTGACCAGACGCCCGATTGGCCATCGGCAAAGCTGGTCGAGGGTGTAGCCGCCCAGCCGCACAGCGCCGGCGTCTTCACGGATACGGGCCCCGAAGCAGTCCGGGCAATCGACCTCGTTAATCATTCCGCCAAGTGTCCCACGAAAGCTGTAAGAGACACGGCTGGCTTCATCAAGGGCGGGAAGAATGCCTTTAAATCTAATGCGAAACGCGGGTTGGCCGCCGCCGGCCGGCACTTCCACCGCCGGGGCCGATTCACGGCCATAAAGCACGGCACGCTTGGCCTGGGCATCAAGGTCGTTCCAGGGCATTTCATTATTGATTCGAAGCTCGGCGGCAGAGGCGTTCCAGGCACGCGAGAAAACCGATGGCTGATTCATCGGGGGCCAGGCGGCAACGGCACCCTGATGAATGGATTTGTCGGGCCGGGGGACGATCAGGGCGGGGTCGGCACCGGTTTTCACGCCCAGGCCTTCGCAGGTGGGGCACCAGCCTTTGGGGCTATTGAACGAGAAATGCTGGGGGGTGAGCTCTTCAAAAGCCTGGCTGCATTTGGGGCAGGCCCGGTGCACGCTCTGCGATTCAACGACCCACTGGGGCTCGGGGCGGTCGTCTTCGACAATCGCCAGATGAAGCTGGCCTGAGCCGTAGGAAAGAGCAGTTTCAACAGAGTCTGTCAGACGACGACGGATGTCGGCAGAGAGTGTCAGCCGGTCAATGACCAGTTCGGTGAGATAGGTGCGGCGGGCGGTGAGATCGCAGGGCTCGTCGAGTCTGCGAGTTTTGCCGTCAACCCGAATACGTGTGAGGCCTTCGGTGGCGTATCGCTGCCACATTTCGGAATAATCTTCGGCGTCGCGCTTGGTGACCGGGGCAAGCACCTGGACTTTCGTGCCAGACGGTTTTTTGAGGATGGCGTCAACAATCTGATCGACCGAACGCACGCCGACCGGTTCATTACACTTCGGGCAGTAGGGCTGGCCCAGCCGGGCGAAAAGGATTCTCAGATAATCATATAATTCGGTGATGGTGCCGACGGTTGAACGGGGGCTTCGGCTGGTCGTTTTCTGCTCAATACAGATCGCAGGCGAAAGGCCGGTGATCTGCTCAACCTTTGGCTTTGGCAGAGGGGTGAGAAACTGGCGGGCATAGCTTGAGAGGCACTCAACATATCGCCTTTGGCCTTCGGCATAGATGGTGTCAATGGCCAGCGTGCTTTTACCTGAGCCGGAGGGGCCGGAGAAAACCGAAAGGCTCTTGCGCGGGAGGTCGATGGAGACGTTGCGAAGATTATTCATGGCCGCGCCGCGGATGCGAATCGGACCAGTGTCGAAGATCTCAAGGCTGGGGTTGTCGGTATTAAAGAGCGGCACAACGGGGGCGGTGGGCAATTTTGCGGATTTTTTACCGGCGGCCTGGCCGGTTTCTTCGGCGTCTCGCTCGAGTTCCTGCTGGATGACATGCCGCAGGGCCTGCCCTGTGTGGCTGGCATCAACTTCGGCGACTTCTTCGGGGGTGCCGCTGGCGACGAGCAGGCCGCCGTTATCGCCGGCTTCCGGGCCCATGTCAATGAGCCAGTCGGCGGATTTGATGACGTCCAGATTATGCTCAATGACGACGACGCTATTGCCAAGTTCGACAAAGCTCTGAAGCACTTTCAGCAGACGATCCACGTCAGCGAAATGCAGGCCGGTGGTCGGTTCATCAAGCACATACATCGTCTTGCCGGTGCTGCGGCGGACGAGCTCTTTGGCCAGCTTGATGCGCTGGGCCTCGCCGCCGGAGAGGGTGGGCGAAGGCTGGCCGATCTGTAAATAGCCAAGACCGACGGCTTCAAGCGTGCCAAGCATGTGTTCAAGCTTGGGGTGATTCGCAAATAGCTCGCGGGCACGGCTGACTTCCATCTCAAGCACATCGGCGATGGAATGCCCCTTGAATTGGACTTTCAGCGTTTCGCTGTTAAACCGCTTGCCCTGACAGACCGGGCAGGTGACCCAGACATCGGCCAGAAAGTCCATTTCAAGTTTGTTTGACCCATTGCCCGAGCATGATTCGCAGCGGCCACCGGTCACGTTAAAGCTGAATCGACCGGCGGCATAGCCGCGGGCCCTGGCCTCTGGCAATTGTGCGAAGAGGGCACGCACCTGATCAAAAAGTTTGATGTAGGTGCCGGGGTTGGAGCGGGGTGTGCGGCCAATGGGCGATTGATCGATGACGATCATTTTGTCAAGTTGATGCACACCTTCAATTTTGCGGTAATCGCCGCCTACCTGAAGGGAGCCGTTGAGCTCGCGTGCCAGTGCGATGGCCAGAATGTCGTTAATCAGAGAGCTTTTGCCCGAGCCTGAGACACCCGTCACACAGACGAGCTTGCCCAGCGGAATTTCAATATCGAGATTTCGCAGATTATGGTGATTTGCACCAATAATTTTGAGCGATTTGCCCGAGCCGGGGCGCCTGGACTTCGGCATGGCAATGCGCTTGCCGCCCGAGAGAAACTGGCCGGTTTCGCTGCGTGGCTGGCGGGCCAGATCGCTGATTCGGCCGGCGGCCACCAGTTCACCACCGAGCCGACCGGGGCCGGGGCCGAAATCGACGATCCAGTCGGCGGCACGCATGGTGTCTTCATCATGCTCAACTACGACAACTGTATTACCAGCGTCTCGCAGCCGCTTCAAGGTATAGATCAAACGGTTATTATCACGCGGGTGGAGGCCGATGGAGGGCTCGTCGAGAATATACGTCACGCCCACCAGACCTGAGCCAACCTGGCTGGCCAGCCGGATGCGCTGGGCTTCGCCGCCGGAGAGTGTCGGGGCGGATCGGTCAATCGTCAGGTAACCAAGGCCGACATCCGTCAGGAATTTGATGCGGCCCCTGATTTCACGCACCAGTTCACTGGCGACGCGGGCCGTGGGGGCATCCATGGTGATGACATCGGCAAAATGTTCAACTGCCGGGCGTTCGCCGGCGTAGGTCTCGAAGAATTCAGCCAGGCGGTCGATCGAGACATTGCCGAGGCGGGCCATATTCCAGCCGCCGACTTTTGTGGCCAGTGCCAAAGGATTTAAGCGGCCGCCCTTGCAGGCCGGGCAGGCGACATTGACGAAGAGCTCGTTTTCCGACATCTCTTCGTCGTTATCTTTGTCGGAGATCAGAAAAGTGCTGATGAGCTCACGAAAACCACGCCATTGCCGCTGAATTTTTGAAGGCGGAGCCCCTTTGCGGGCACCCACCAGCGGAATGCGCCAGAGCTTTTCGCCGGTGCCATCAACCAGCATGCGGCGGAGGTCTGTATCAAGCTCGCACCAGGGCATCTGGGCAAAGATCTTGGCTTCGCCGGCGTCGTCAAGGCCGAGCAGGGCGGCCAGCAGCCCCAGGCTTTCGTTCTGCCCCTTGCGTGGCAGGTTTCGCCAGGCCTCAATTGATTTGATGGCGCCGTCCCAAAGGCTTTTTTCCGGGTCGATGAGCTTATCCATATTCAGCTCACGACGGGTGCCAAGGCCCTGACACGTCTGGCACCAGCCCTGCGGGCTATTGAAGCTGAATAGCTGCGGGCTGGGCGGCGGGAACCCGACACCACACTGGCCACAGGCATATTTGCTGGAAAAGCCGAAGCTCTGACCATCGTCAAGTGCGACAATGACCGAGCCGCCACCGGTTTTCAGGGCCGAATCAACGGCTTCTGTCAGACGGGTGCGGTCGCCGGTGCTGATGGTGAAGCGGTCTATCACCACTTCGATATCATGCTTGAGCCGGCGATCAAGATTCAGCTCTTCGCCCAGATTAATGATCTGCCCATCCACTCGGGCTCGGACAAAACCCTGACGGATCAGGTCTTCAAACAGATCCTGATGCTCGCCACGCTGGCCGCGAACCAGTGGTGCGAGGATTGTGGCGATCTCATCTTCCGGCACGCGGTGTTCGATATGGCCGAGGATCTGGTCGCGCGACTGTGCCTGCACTGGGTCGCCACAGGTGGGGCAATGGCCCTGGCCGACACGGGCGTAAAGCACACGCAGATAATCGCTGATTTCGGTAATGGTGCCGACGGTTGATCGCGGGTTCCGTCCGGCGGTTTTCTGCTGGATGGCGATGGCCGGGCTCAGGCCTTCGATCTTGTCAACATCCGGCTTTGGCAACTGGCCGAGAAATTGCCGGGCATAACTTGATAAACTTTCAACATAACGCCGCTGCCCCTCGGCAAAGAGCGTATCAAAGGCCAGCGAGCTCTTGCCGGAACCTGAGACACCCGTCATGCAGATGAGACGCCCACGCGGGAGGTCAACATCAACGCCACGCAGGTTATGCTCGCGGGCTCCGCGAATGCGAATCTCAGAGAGTGCCGGAGTCTGTTTCGGCTCGGCTTTTACGGATGTCGATTCAGTGCCTTCAGGCCCGGCGTGCGTAGGCGATCCCACGCTTTTCGGGGGAGGGGTAGTTGCGGAGACTTTATCCGTCGTCGTTTCCGGCTTTTTTTTGCGACCCACGTCAGTTCGATGCCATCTCGGTGAATAGTGGTTTCAAAGCCTGATAGGCCTTCCTGTAACATCCGTAGGCCTTATTATATACTTCCTGAGTGGCGGCGTCAGGAACGATCTGTTCGATTTCGCGAATGGTGGCATCGCAGGCTTCCGGCACAGTGGCAAAAACCCCAGTGCCGACAAAGGCGAGCAGTGCCACGCCGAAGGCAGGCCCTTCGGCCGCATTGATCGTCGCCGCCGTGCTGCCGTAAATATCGGCCTGCATCTG
>JBILGL010000273.1:0-5956 GCA_044351075.1 Isosphaeraceae bacterium
TTTGTGAGCCCGATATTTCCAAAGACAGTCGTCCTAAACCATACCGAAAGAGAAAAGCGGCTGATAGATTGAAAAACAAGAGCCCAGCCCATGGATTCAGGCCCGTCAGTTCAATAAGGCGAGCGAGAGTGGGAAGGCCGGGCAGAAAGGCGACGTTGGAATTCCAGAGGCGGCCGTCGGGGAGTATTTCAAGGCGATAGCCGTAACGGGCCAGATGCACCAGCCAGAGCGAATCCCAATGATACCATGCACGCGCCCACCGGGGTGATTCTTCCGCGAGAATGACCATGGCTTTCTGCGGCGGGGTGATCGCTTCGGCCGGTGGCTCTTCCAAAGTGAAAAAAAACGATGCGGCGAAAAGCAATGATAGATGTAATACTGATAATAAAAAGGCCCACAGAAAAATCATTCTGTGGGAGGAATTTGATTTGCTCTCGGCCGAATCAATTTCTGGCATGCAAACCGATTCAGAGCTGGCCGGGGTATTAATGGGCATTGTCTGAAAATTCCGCGGCGGAAGTGGACTGGCACTTTATGATTCGCCGATCATGGCCTTGATGAATTCACGGGCATCGAAGGGCTGGAGGTCGTCGGCCCCTTCGCCCACACCGACAAACTTGACAGGCAAGCCTAGCTGGCGACGGATAGGGATGACAATGCCGCCCTTAGCGGTGCCGTCGAGCTTGGTCAGAATGACGCCGGTGCACTGGAGTGATTTGGTAAAGACCTCAGCCTGTTTGAGTGCGTTCTGGCCGATGGTTGCGTCGAGAACAAGCAGGCATTCGTGCGGTGCGCCAGGGATTTTACGGGCAATCACGTTTCGAATTTTTTCCACTTCGCGCATCAGGTGTTCCTGCGTGTGCAGGCGACCGGCAGTATCGACGATCAGGTAGTCAGCCTTTTTGGAAATGGCACGCTGGCAGGCATCATGCGCAACACTGGCAGGGTCGGCACCGGCATTGCCACGAACGAGGTCAGAGCCGGTTCGTTCAGCCCAGATTCCAAGCTGGTCGGCGGCGGCAGCCCGGAAGGTGTCGCAGGCGGCAAGCACGACCGATTTGCCTTCGCCAGTGAGGCGTTTGGTGAGTTTTGCAATTGAAGTGGTTTTGCCTGCGCCATTGATGCCAGCGATGAGCACGACTTTCGGCATACCTGGCTCGGGCTTGCCCTCGGTGGGCACGGGCTTGCCAGGCTCGTCGGTTTCAAGCAGTTCAACGAGTCGGTCACGAAGAAATTCCGTGAGGGCACGGTCGGCTGTCTGGTCGGAAAATCGGGCCCTGATTTCTTCGAGAATTGTGCTGGTTGCTTTTACGCCCACATCGGCCTGAATCAGGCGGGCTTCGAGGTCGTCCAGCAGGCTCTGATCAACCTTCCGGCCAAACCAAGTGCGAAAGTCAAAGAGTTTTGTCGTTCTGGCAAGCCCTGACTTGAGCCTTTCCCACCACGAAGCCATCAGTCACTCCACTTTTTGTCGATGAATGAAACGCATTGCAAATCGGTTTGATTCTTATTATTCACGAAGGTTGGTCGCGATGCGTGCTTCGTTTGACCTTCTTCAGGCCGATGGAAGCGGGAACTGCCGGTTTCTGGTGTTTGGAAGGAGCCGGCTCCTGATTCGGTTGTGCATCGGCGGGCGGCTCGGGCAGTGGTTCGCCGAATTTGAAAGCTGCGCTATTGCCGGGCAGGAAGCGGTCGAGAATACCATTGATAAACTTACCGGAAATTGGCCCGGCGTATCGTTTGGCCAGCTCCACGGCTTCGTCCAGAGCGACCAGCGGAGGGGTGGACTCACCACCGGTCTGCATTTCGTAAAGCCCGAGGCGAAGAATGTTTCGATCAAGCACGGGCATGCGTTCGATACGCCAGTTTTCAGCGGTGTGCTGAATGCGTTTATCCAGCTCGGCCAGATTTTCTTCAACGCCTTTGACGAGCGATTTGGTGTAGTCAAGCTGATCTGGGCAATATTTCAGCCGTCGCTTGATAAATATGCCAATCTGTCTGGCCCCGATTCCCGGATTCAGATCCTTCTGATAAAGTGCCTGAAGAGCCACTTCCCGACCACGACTGCGACGCATCCTCAATACCTCTGCCATAGCCGCTCAAAATCGAACAGGTCTTAGACAGGTGATTCTCACCATCAATCCGACCCGCTTTTCTCTACGAATAGCATAACGACTCTGGCGTCAATAAGGTAGTTGAAAAGCAATTCTGCTGTCAGTATCCATCGTTTGACAAACACATTATTTTCCGGGAATGCTTTCGAGTTGACTTCAAAGCCAAACTCCTCATAAGATTTTAAGGAAGATGCGTGAGCATTCTTCACACCTGATGCATTCAAAAAAGTCCAAAAACATCGAGGTTGCCCGGATTTGATCACCGTAAATGGCAGTAAGCGTCGCGAACGATGTATCCTTGTTGGTGTATTGCTGCCCCATGGCGTTTATAATCCCGACGACCCACTCGACGAAATTCGAGGCCTTGCCGAAACTGCCGGACTTACCGTGCTGGCATCGCTCATGCAAAAGCGGGCCACAGTTGATGTTGCGACTTATCTGGGCAAGGGAAAAGTTGAAGAGCTGAAAAATCTCGTGGAAGCCCACGAGGCAGACCTGATCGTCTGCGACAATGATCTCGCCCCAAGCCAGACAAGAAATCTCGAAAAAGCCCTTGGCGTCAAGGTGATTGACCGCACCGAGGTGATTCTCGACATCTTCGCCTCACGAGCCAGCACGCACGAATCGCACCTTCAGGTTGAACTCGCCCAGCTTGAGTATGCTCTGCCACGGCTTAAGCGTATGTGGACACACCTTTCCCGCTATAAAGGCGGCATCGGTGTGCGTGGCCCTGGCGAAAAGCAGCTTGAAGAAGACCGCCGGCTGGTGGTGCACCGGATTCAAGATCTGAAGGCCAAGCTTGCCAAAGTGCAAGCCCGCAAGGAGCGCGAAGTGGCTAGCCGTGGCGAGGTGCCGACGATATCGCTCGTGGGTTATACCAACGCTGGTAAATCGACGTTGATGAACGCCCTGACCGAGGCCGATGTGCTGGCCGAAAATAAACTTTTCGCCACGCTTGACACGCGGACGCGGAAGTGGCGATTCAAGGGCGGCGGCTTTGCTCTTTTGTCAGACACAGTTGGTTTTATCCGCGACCTGCCGCACTCGCTGGTGGCATCGTTTAAGGCAACTCTGGAAGAAGCCCGCCAGGCCGATTTGCTGCTGCATGTGGTGGATGCTTCAAGCCCTGAGGCCGAGAAACAGATTCAGGCCGTGAAGGATGTCCTGCGCGATCTTGAGCTGGAGGAACATCCGACGATTCTGGTGCTGAACAAGGCGGACCGTGTGCCAGATCTCTCCTTTGTGCATGTGCTGAAGGCCCACCATGCGGACTCGATTTTGATTTCCGCCGCGAAAGGTGACGGGCTGGAGCGATTGGAGCATGCCGTTCGTGAGAAGCTCAATGAGCTTTCGGTCGAGTCAGATGTGGTCTTTGAGCCGGGTCAGGGCAAGCTGCTGGCCTATCTGAACCAGAACGCGACGATTCTTGATCAGCGTTTTGAAGAAGACATTGTGCGAGTGCACTGCCGCCTGCCCCGGCGCTGTTTTGCATACGTCGAAGAAACCGGCGCCAAGATTTATCCTTCACGCCGCATGCCGGTGGAAGCGGCGAGATAAATCACCGTTTTGCCATTTAATCTGATTCAATTGATTTCTGAAGATTGAATCAGATCGAATTCATTAATGAATAACCTCGGTTTTTATTTTCCGCCCGGCTGGAATGCGGCAGGATTGATCGGGTTTATCAGGGCTTTGGGCAGTTCCACATTGCCTGATTTGTCAAAGACTTTCTTTTCGATCAAGTCAAACTGGGGCTTGAATTCCACCCCTGATTGCTGAAAACCGAGTTTGTAAATACGCGATTGACGCGACTGGCTATCAAGCACGACCAAAAGCTCCGCACCGTCTGAAAGTGCGCCTGTCGAGATCTTTGATACGAGAAAATTCGGCGTTGCGCCCGGACGAATCTCAAAATCGTCAACCAGGTCGCGTTCGGTGAAATTGCTCAGCACGCGCGTCTGCTGACCGATCTGCCGCAGCTCGGGCATCGTGCCGACCAGCTTCCCGCGACGGTAGTCGAGATAAACCAGCCCCTGAACCGGCACCTGCACCTTGCGTGCTTCATTGTATTCAGCACTGACGATGCAATTGACCAGCTGTGAATGATCAGTGCCATCGCCGGCCATTGCAAGCACCGGTCTCGCCTGGCTCAGAAGGCTGCACGCAGCCCAGCCCAGACCAAACGCCACAAAACAGGTCATCAGCCAGTTGCCGCGATTTTGTCTGTGGGTCTGCATGTAAGCTCTCCGTGCTTTGATTCGTTGATGATGCGCGTTTTGATACGACTGCAATGCAATGAGGTTATGAAACAACAACTTGCGAAAAATGTCCACCCCAGCCTTTCAGTCTGAATCTCTACTGGACCAACTTCTGGCCTTTTAGAATAATGAATGAAGGAACAAGAGTTCTGCCCATTGAGACTCAATGAGTTCATCTAAAGACCAGAAAGTGTGAATTGAATATGAAAATCTCCAGACCGATTGCCCCCAGCCTGATCTTCGCGGTCGTTACACTCTCATTTGCCGGCTGTGGCGGTGAGGAATCAGCCAAACCAGCGGCCGATGCACCGAAAGTCGAAGAAAAGGCCCCGGGATCATCCAATCCGGCCAGTGCTTTATCAAATCCTTACAATCCAGCGGAAAAGACTGGCAAAAAGGCCGGCTCGAAATAAGCTGGTACTTCAGATAACTCCCGGCCGCAACGAGGAAGCAGAGTGGTTTGCGTCATTTAAGGTATTACCATGAAGATGGTTGCGATAATGATAGCTCTGCTTGCCGGGCAGCTTGATCTGCCACAGGTGAAGGTCCAGGTTGACCCGCCCAAAGTTGGGGTGAAGGTTGATTTGCCGCCACCCGGGCGGCTGAGCCCGCTGGGCGATATCAAGCTCGGCTCACCCGGGCAGGAATTAGAAGCCATTCTCCAGCAGGAGCGTGCCAGGCTTGATGGGATTGCTGAAAAATCAGTAGATGCTGCTGAAAAGAATGCGGCCGTATTGCTTCTGAGGACAATTCCTCCGGCTAACCCGCAGCCAGCCTTGGAAGGCTTTCGATTTGAACTATTGCCGGAAGTTGTAACTGAAAAGGAGCTTGAAGGTATTAAGCAGTGGCAGGCTAGCGGGCGTCTGAAATCGTTAAGGGACGAGACGGTGGAAGAACTTTGGAAGGTGGCCCGCAAGGCGGCAGGGCAGGATCAGTTTCGCATTACTGATCAGGCTTTGCGGGCGATCGTCAGGCGGGATATTACGCAGGAAGAGGCTTGGCGGCTGCTTGGATATTTGGCGTGGCAGGATGGCTGCGCAACACCTTATGCAGTTGCCCAGATGCAGAAAGGGCATGTGCAGCATTCGAAATACGGCTGGATTGAGAGCTCGTGGCAGGCCCACCTTGATGCTGGGCAGTTGCCAATTGGTATTGATACGCGAACGAAGAAAGTGGTCTGGGGGCCGGCAGACGAGGCGAATCGGGCCCATGCCGAATGGAAGAACGCATGGGAAATTGTGACTGAGCATTTCCGGATTCGGTCGAATCTAGGTTTTGCGGATGCTGTTGCGTTCGGGCGGAAACTCGAGGCGTTCTATCCGTTTTTTTTCAGTCTGATGGCAGACCTGATCGGGCCAGAGCTGCCGCTGGCCAAACGCTGGCGAGTAAAGAACCTTCGTCCAGCCGTATCGCCAGTGATGCATCAAGTTGCTTATTTTGCATCGAAGGATGATTACGTACGCGAGCTTCTCCCGATTGAAGGGGAGTCAATTGCCGAGAGTATTGGTTATTATCGTCGGCCGCCGCAGAACGCCGGTAGTCGTCAGCGAGGCGGGCGGGGAATGTCCTATTTCTTTCACGACC
>JBILGL010000021.1:0-18403 GCA_044351075.1 Isosphaeraceae bacterium
CACCAGGGCCGCCACCACCACCGGGACCACCTGAGCCTGGACCGCCTGGGGCCGCCTTTTTCGGGAATACTGTGGGTGGATCAAAATCAAAAAGCAAGCCATCCGCCGCAGCCAGTCGCACTTTGGACTTGGCGTCGTTCAGGTCGGCCGTCAGGGCCACCAAATGACCCATTCGTCCTTTTTCCAGCGTACCCAGGCTCTTGCCTGCACCGGCAAGGTCGGCCACGTTCTGAGTCATGGCCGCCACTGCCGCTGCTTCCGGCAATCCTTCGGCGATGAGATCTCGCACTTTTTCAGCAAATTGATCCGTTCTTTGCAGACCATCGGTCGAAAAGCTGATACTCACACCCGCCTTGTGCAGTGCGGCCGCATTGCCTGCACGTTTCTTCCATTGGGCCAGACGGTCTTCAAGAACGCGCAGCGGCTCGTTGCGATCCTCTGGTTTTTTCGCAGCGTATTCATCCTTTGTTGGCACTTTCGGCTTGGCTGGATGGTTAAGCCGCAGCACAACTGGCACTTTTTCTGCCTTCAATCGATCGGCGAGTTTATAAGCTTCGCGCCCGCCGACAATCACTGGCTTGAATCCAAATTCCTTGGATAAATCAAGTGCCCTGTGGATCTCGTCCCGCGTTTCCGCCTGCCACCAGACAGGCAATTTGCCGTCGATCGCCGCGAGGATCGTATCCAGCGCCGGGTCTTCCGGCACCCGATTTCCGCCATATTTCGCGAAATGCTCCAGCCGCTGCCGATGGTTTACAGCATCAAGAATATTCTGTCGCAGGTGAGCGATAATGCCCATGAGCGCTGAAGGATAGCCCGTGGGGCCGCCGCTCTGGCCACCGCCACGGAAGCGAAAACCACCGGGAGTGGTTGTTGGGGCTGTGGTTACCGGGGCGGGGTTTGGCTCGAAGGGTGGCCGCAAATTCACATGCAGGCCGACTTTCGGCACGATTAATATCTCTCGTCGTGGATAGCCCGTAGTCGAGGCCAATGCGCCCTGACCTGTCAGAATTGCCCCGCCTGGAGCGATAATCTGCGAAGTAAAACCGAGCTTCCGCCGCGCTTCGGCAGTTGAATCGCCAAGCGCAAGCGATTCACTGACTTCAAATTCTGGAGTAATCCCAATGCGGTCATCGGGCGGAGTAAATGGCGACGAAAACTCGTTGACCGGCAAATTCCGCCCGGATCCGGTCTTTGATCGCGAACCGCCAGAACCTAGACCATTGAGTGTATATGCATCGATCCAGCCGGGATAGACCGTAAGCCCCTTGCCATCAACAACAAAAGTGTCGGCTGCAAGTTTGACGTCCTCTGCTTTGCCAACATTCTCAACCAACCCGTGGCGCACGACAATCGTGCCCTTTTCAATCGCCTGGCCAGGCTTCACAATGATCTTGGCGTCGCGAATGGCAAACGCGGGCGGCTTGTAGCCAGGGCTCCAATCGGCTGAGTTAATCGAAAGGCCGGCAACAACAAGAAAAGTGGCCAGCCCTGCACAAATTTTTTTGATCATGGAAAGAGGCACTCCGAAGAGATTATCCTATGGCAGAATGGTTATGACAGGGAGAATCTCAGATTTCTTTCAGCGAAAAAATCTGGGAGAAAGAAATATCCCCGGCAGCACATTCTTCTTAATATGCATGAATACATCGTATGATAGCGGCCAACCGATGATCTGAAAACCATCAGCCCCCCTTGGGTCGAATTTCATCATGAGCAAAAATCAGAAAATCCAATCAATCTGCTGCATAGCAATAGCTTTCGCCCAGCTTCTCCTGGTTTCCGGCCCCATCAAGGCACAGGAAAAAGTGGAAAACGGCAGACTTTCAATTTTGACCGGTTTTTCCATCGTTGAGAACGAAGCTCGTTTCCAGCTTCCCCCTGGCTCGGTAGCGAAAGACCAGCCGGTTTATCTATTCGCCATCGATCTTTCTGGCCAGGCATGGAAAGCCAGTGCCAAAGAACATGAAATTGAAATAGAATCGGCAGGCGCTTCTGATCAATTATCAAAAAATTTAAATTTAAAAGTAGTGGGTGAATTTAAACTGATACCGGGTCGCGAATATAAGGTCACCAGTAAAAAGGTGAATAAAGGAACCGAAAAAAAACCAGATTTGAAAGCGGTTGCACCCAACTGGCTGCTGATTTCAACTTCCAAAGAGCCTGCCATTGGCGAAAATTTTCGTCGGCTGGTCAACGGATTTGAAGTTTCGCCGGATGCGCGTCGAAATACAATTCGCACAAATCGTGAAGGTGCTAATTTTGTGCAGCCTGCAACGCTTGGCGAATGGGAAAGTCGCAGAAGGGCTCTGCGTGAACAGCTTCTGGTTACGCTTGGAATCTGGCCGATGTGGCCGAAAACACCACTTCATCCGAAAGTCATCGGCAAGCTCGACCGTGGTGATTATACGATCGAAAAAGTAGCCCTTGAAACCTTGCCCGGTTTTCAACTCTGCGGCAATCTCTACAAGCCGAAAAACACAAAAGGCCGCCTTCCAGCGATTTTGTCGCCCCATGGCCATTATGCCGACGGCCGTATGAATGAAGCCGTACAGGCTCGCTGCATTCGACTGGCAAAGCTCGGCTTTATCGTATTTATGTACGATATGGTCGGCTACAATGATTCAAAGCCATTTAAGCATGAATTTTCAAATGATAATCTCAATCGCTGGGGTCTGAATCTTGTCGGATTTCAGACATTCAATTCCATTCGAGCACTCGACTGGCTTGAAAGCCTGCCCGATGTGGACGCAGCACGCATTGGCTGCACAGGCGAATCTGGCGGCGGCACCCAGACATTCCTGTTGACCGGTGTTGACGACCGTATTGCCGCAGCCGCCCCTGTGGTCATGATCTCCGAGAATTTTCAAGGTGGCTGTGTTTGTGAAAACACCGCCGGTATGAGATTAAACACGGATAATGTTGAAATCGGCGCAATTAATGCCCCCAAGCCAATGCGTCTTGTCGGTGCCACCGGCGACTGGACACTCAATACAATGGCGCTGGTTCATCCGGCACTTACCAGGGTTTATGGGCTTTATGGTCGCTCTGACCTTGTCACCGCCACGATTTACAATTTTGACCATAATTACAATCGCATTTCGCGAAATGCCATTTATCCCTTCTTCGCCCGATGGCTTCAAAATCGTGAAGATTCCCCTGAACTTCGCGAGCCGGAACTGACAATTGAAACAGCCGATACGCTTCTTACAACAAAAGAAGATGCTCGTATCACTCGCGAAATGAAATCGCCCGAAGTGATTGAAAAAGAGTTGATTGCCACCCAGAAACGCCAGCTTGATAAATGGCTTTCTCCAGCAACAGCCACCGAATGGCAAGCTGGTAAGGAAGCTTTGAGAAGTGCCCATCGTGTGCGAGCCGGCGCGAATTTGCCAGTAGCTGCCGAATTAAAATCAACACGGATTTCCGCCGATCTGTTTGGCCCGAATATTCAAATCATTAAATCTCATATTGGCCGGAACGGCCGGAACGACGCTATTCCGGTTGTTGAGCTGCGTCCTGATCGGTATAACGGCGTGAGTGTGGTTTATTTCGCCTCTGGCGGAATTGCCGGGGCTGTCGGTCTGAATGGTGAGTTGAAACCGCTTGTGAGTGAGATATTGAAATCGAATGCGTCAGTCGTTGTCTTTGACCCGATATTTGTCGGATCAAATTATGAATCAGGCAAATCGGCTACTACGCGACCGACAACGGCCCATTTTGAATGCTATAACACCTCTGTTGCGCAGGATCAGGCTCAGGATTTTGCCAGCGTGATTGCATTTGTTCAAAGCCGGCCTGACACTCGACTTGTCCATCTTGCCGCGCAGCAAGGTGGCGGCTCACTTGCCCTCTGGCTCAGACCATTAATCAGCAATATTGGCCGGTCGTTTGTCGCTCTTGAAGGATGGGACGATCAAAAACAAGGTGGTTATATTCCAGCGGGATTGAAATTTGCCGGTTGGGCACAGGCCGGTGGCTTGCAGGGTGCTGCATCGCTGGCTGCTCCGGGGCCTCTCTGGATCTCCGCTCCGTCACGATCTCTTGATACCAAGAAAATTGAAGATGTTTACCGCTTTGAAGGTGTGGAATCGCAGCTTCGTCTTGATGGCAGCAAGGGTCGGCCCTCGGATGCCGAAATTGCCCGCTGGCTCTTAACTGGCGAATAATTCAATGCGTTTGATGAAAATGTATTACTTAAATAGAATTGCAATCGGCTTGTGCTGCTTGCAATTCTCATGCTTTCTTATTGGTGCTGAAAAGCCGAATGCCTTTGTCATTCGGGTGATTGATGCCGAAACGCTGCGCCCTGTACCGCTGGTGCAGATCTCAACCGTGCATCAATTAGTCAGATACACGGATAATGCTGGTGTCACAGCATGGGATGAACCTGAATTAAGAGGCGAAGATGTCTTTTTTCAATTGAAATCTCACGGATATGAATATGAGAAAGATGGCTTTGGTTTTCGCGGTAAAAAATTAAAAGTCGAACCAGGAAAAAGTGTCGATTTGAAAATCAAACGCATGCAAATTGCCCAGCGGTTATATCGCATTACGGGGGCAGGGCGACTGGCAGAAAGTCAATTGGCCGGGCTAGTGAGTGCTGACGATTCCAAGGCGGTAACAAAAGCCAGAGTGATCGGGCAAGATTCAGCCCAGATGACACGATATAAAAATGAGCTGCACTGGATGTGGGGTGATACGAGCCGACTCGCTTATCCACTTGGTAATTTTCACATGCCATCCGCCCGAACTCCTTTGCCGGGCGGTGACCGGTGGGATCCAGAAAATGAAATTCCAATGCGATATTTTATCAATAATGAAACCGGCTTTGCCTCAGAAACCTGCCGTATGCCAGGGGATGGCCCAACATGGCTGAGTGCACTGGCCAGCGTACCTGACAAAAGCGGCAGAGAGCGTCTGATTGGCTGGTTTTCCAAAATAAAACCACCTATGGATGTCTATCGTCGTGGCATAGCTGCCTGGAATGACCAAACCGAGCGATTTGAACTGATTAAGGAATATCCCCCGAATAGTATTTCCGCCCCTGAGGGCGCGCATGATCTGGTTGTCGAAGAAAATGGTGTAAAATGGCTTTATTTCTGCGATCCATTTCCATTTTGTCGTGTAAGAGCAACAGTCGAGGATTATTGTAATCCTGAGAATTACGAGTTTTATACTTGCATTTTACCGGAATCAATGCCAGAAAAGTCATTTGTGGATCGTGGCCCAGCCGGTCAATTACAATTCAAATGGCGGAAAAATGCCAAACAGTGGAATGAAAAATGGCAGCAGGAATTAATTAAAAAAGGGCTTGTGAAACAATCAGAGTGCCCCATTCAATTGCAATCGGCTGCTGGTGAACCGATCAACACAGCGCGCGGGACTGTTGCATGGAATAAATACCGAAATAAGTGGGTTATGATCTTTGGGCAGATTTTTGGAAAGCCGTCTTTACTTGGCGAAATCTGGCTTGCCGAATCTGATTCACTTACTGGCCCATGGCGAAATGCAATAAAAATAATGACTCACGATAAATATAGTTTTTATAACGTTGCCCATCATCCGGAACTCGACTCCGCCGATGGCCGAATCATTTATTTGGAAGGCACATACACCATGACCTTCTCAGGAAATGAAAATCCAACCCCACGTTATGATTACAATCAAATTCTCTACAAAATTGATTTGGCTGATCCCCGGCTGAAATTAAAGTGATCTTACTCTCTTAATTTGCAGTTACCGCTTTCAGAAATCCCTCAAAAAGGTCCCTCATGGTATTTTCCAGCGGTATTTCCGCCTTCCAGCCTGTGTCATTGTAAATCTTGGAAACATCTGCAACCAATAATTGTAAATCGGCCCCGCGCAGGCGTGCCGGATCAACTTCCTGTGGAATTTCGTGTCCGGAAATTCGCCTCAGAGCTTCGAGTGCATCAGCCAGTCGTGTACCTTGCCCCTGCCCTAAATGATAGATTTCGCCGGTTCTGCCTTTTTCAATTAATAGTCGGTAGCCACGCACAATATCTCTTACGTCCGTAAAGTCGCGAACGATTTCCAGATTTCCGGTTTGCATTTTATTTTTCAAACCTGCTACGATTTCGGCGGCCTGAAGCGCAAGATTTGCCAGTACGTAGCGGGATGACTGCCCCGGGCCTGCGTGATTGAAAGGCCGGGCAATAATGGTATTAAGCCCGTATCCCAGATGCCCTTGAAGTGCATGCATGTCGGCGGCAATTTTAGAGGCTGAATAAGGATTAATTGGCATTTCCGGGCAGTCTTCCCGCACTGGTATTCGTTCGCTGGGCGGGTTACCATAAACCACCCCCGAACTGACCACCAGAATTCGTGGATTAATGCTCGACTCCCGCACGGATTCCAGCAGATTCAACGTCCCGCCCAAATTCACCGCCCAGCTCCCTCGTGGGTCGTCCATGCTCGCCTGTGGGTTTGACTGCGCGGCCAGGTGATAAATGGCTTCGGGCTGGCGACGATCAAGCAGTTCGATGAGCATTTCCATACAGTCAGAATCAGCCAGATCAATCTGATCCAGTTTAGCGATTCGGGAAAGTTCTGAACGATTAGACTCGGGCCATTTTCCTGAGCTTGAGAGACCCGAAATTACGTCGCCAGATGCGGCCAGATGGCGGGTCAAATGGCATCCGACAAAGCCAGTAATTCCTGTGATCAGAACTCGCATGTCTGCATTTCCATTTCATGCGTGTATTGCATTTAAGCGGATTGATTTGAAAACAATTCTCTTAATTGCAATTTAAGATTTCTTCATCCCCAGCGCACTTTCCCAGTGCGTCAGCCTTCGTTCCACTTCGCCAGGTGCACTAGAGCCAAAACTCTGATAGCCGGCCACGGCATGATCGACACCCAATTCATCGCGAAGCGAGCCGTCAAGACGAGTATCAATTGATTTGAAATCTGTCTCTGAAAGGTCCGCCAGCCGGCAGCCTTTTTTCTCACAAAGGCCCACCAGCCGCCCCACCAGCTCATGGGCCGATCGCTGGGGAATCTTTCGCTTGATCAAGGCTTCCATCAGTGCCGTTGCGTCAAGAAAGCCCTCGTCGATCCGACCTCTGATACGATCTTCCCGCAGTTTTGCCCCATCGGTAATCAGGGCAGCGAGTGCCAGGCAGGCTTCAACGGTATCAAAAGCGTCAAATAGAGGCTCTTTATCTTCCTGCAAGTCGCGATTATAAGCCAGCGGGAGTGCTTTGACGAGAGTCAGCAGGGTCGTTAAATCGCCGATCACTCGCGCAGCCCGGCCCCGAGTCAGTTCCAGAACATCCGGGTTCTTTTTCTGCGGCATGATCGATGAACCAGTGCAATATTCATCAGGCAGCAGGAGAAAACCGTATTCGGCGGTGGTCCAGAGGATCCATTCCTCCGCCCAGTTTGACAAATGCAGTTGAATCATTGTCAGCACAAAAACACTTTCAATAGCCCAGTCTCGGTCGCTTGAGACATCCAGACTATTGGCAGCGGGGCGATCAAAACCAAGGCTTTGGGCTGTCATCTGGCGATTAATCGGCAGGCTGGTTCCAGCAAGTGCAGCAGCACCGAGCGGCGATTCATTCAGTCTTTTACGACAGTCAGCCACACGGCTGCGATCGCGATTGCATTTCTCGACATAAGCCAGAAAATAATGGCCGGCCAGCACCGGCTGGGCCCGTTGCAGGTGGGTATAGCCGGGTATTACTGCGTTTTGATGTCGTCTTCCAGCACGCACCAGGGCTTGCATCCAGCCGGCGAGGAGTGAATCAATGCGGTCAAGGGCATCACGAGTCCAGAGTTTGGAATCAGTTGCCACTTGATCGTTGCGGCTGCGGCCTGTGTGCAGCTTGCGGCCAGTGTCACCAAGTCGGGCGATCAGGGCCGACTCAATATGCATGTGAATATCTTCTTTAGAAATTGAATATTCAAATCGGCCGGATTCAATTTCAATTTCAATTTCACGCAGACTTTTCTCAATGGCTGTGGCCTCTTCGGCCGTCATCACACCAACGCTTGCCAGCATTTTGGCATGGGCAATCGAGCCGGCGATATCATGATGAAAGAGCCGGCGATCATAAGAAATGCTTTCGCTGAAGGCTTCCACCCGCTTATCTGTGCCGCCGTGAAATCGCCCGCCCCAAGCCTTACCGCCGCTGTCTGGACCGTTCATAACCGCCCCGTTTTCCTGCAATTCCAGCTCTGTCGTATTTTGATTGACTACTAAGATTTTAACGTATTTGCCCGGTCAGATGCCAGATCGATTCGATAGTGGCAATGACCCAGTTGGGATATTCGGCGATAATGGTTTTGAGACAATTAAGGGAATTGACTTTGATGATAATAGTTTTATATCTTCAGGTTTTTTTCTGTTTTTTGAAATTAAATATTTGCTTAATGGTCTTTCGAACGATGTTGAACTCAATCACTAAATTATTTATGATGAGCTCGGCGGTTTTACAACAGGTAGTTTCAGGTAACTGATTTGGTGAACGTGAACAATGGGATTTGAAATGCAATCGGTTGAAAAAACAAACCTGCTTGATATGCTCGCAAAATATGCTGTGATAGGTGAGGTGTTCGCTATTTTTGTGGCGGTCATTTCAATCTGGATTCAATGGGCGCAGGAAAATGATCTGGGCCAGGCCGAAAATGTAAGGGCACTTGTCGAACAGGCTGCTGATTTTCAATATGCAATTATTGGGTCGGATCAATTGACTGATATCTGGTATTCCTATGGGAAAAAGCCTGATATTACGCAAACCCAGCGGCAGCAATACAAAGGATTATTAACTCAATGGCTGATTATCCATGAGAATCTCTTTTATCAATTTAAAAATGGCCTTTTTGATGAAGAACTTTATCATTCCTGGGATATTGATTTGAAAATGAATCTAAATAAACATGATTTAAGTGTCCTTGAAATGAAACTTTCTGAAGCGTTTCCCTCTGATTTTGGTAAGCATCTGGTTGAAATTCAAAAAAACAATAAGTAATTGTTATTTCGTTAGCAAAGGCAGTAGGATATGCCCTCCTGCGTCATCGCCGGTGGCTTGGTACTGCTCTGGGCTCACTAAATTTGCCATAAGTGCACAGAGGGCAGCATCAATAAAATCAATATTTGCAGGATCAGGTAATTGAATATCATGTAAATGTAATAATTCCGCGCGGTCAGCCAATTTATTTCGGGCCTTTAAAATCCGTCCTGACAAGCGGCAGGCAATGGCGTAAGGGTAGGTTTCGAAACAATATCGGCCAGTTGAAATCTCATTGGATTTCTGTTTGAAAACAGGATAATCTGGCTGCAATAGTTGGTAGAGTTTCTCGCCTTGAAGCATCCAGTTGTAATAGCCGGTGGGGTGGTTGATGGCCTCACTGCGATGGGGAGTGAAAAAGCAGCGGATACCCGTATGGGCCAGTTCGGTTTCGGTGAGTCGAGGTTTTTCGCCCGTTCGCCACTGGCATGGGCTATCGATACCAATAAAGCGAGGCTTTTGAGCAATCAGCCATTCGGCCATTTCTGCATGATTGTTCGACTGGAATTGAGCTAGAAATGCTCCACTTTTCAGCACAACGGCGTGAAAGCCTTTACGTGGGCCGCCGACATCAACTCCGGCGGTGATTTTTGTTGATTTCGGCATGGTCATTGGAAGCTTAGTCGCTCACGGCTTGTGATTCGAGTGCGGAACTAATAAAGTAGCATAGGCAATCGCTTCCTATTCAGCCAAAAAATCAGAAAAAACGATCGGTATTGGAGAAAAAAGTCATGGCTTCGCACGAGAGAGATTGCATTCTAGTGATTGACCAGGGAACGACCAGTTCTCGGGCGATTGTATTTGATCGACAGGCCAATGCACTCGGCACCGGTCAATATGAAGTGAAGCTCGCCTATCCGGCAAGTGGATGGGTAGAGCAGACTCCGGCAGAGCTTGTTGATTCGGTTGCTGCGGCCGTGGCTTCTGCACTTTCGGCCTCAGGCGTTTCTCCTGATCGGATCGCGGCAATCGGGCTTACAAATCAAAGAGAAACGACGCTTGTCTGGGAAAAAGCGACAGGCCGGGCAATTGCTCCGGCGATAGTCTGGCAGGATCGGCGAACGGCTGATTTCTGTCGCCAGATGGCGGATCATTCAGCACAAGTTCGACAAAAAACAGGCCTGGTGATCGACCCCTATTTCTCATCCACCAAAATCCGCTGGATTTTAAACAACGTGGCTGGCACTCGGGCCAGGGCAGAAGCGGGCGAGTTACTCTTCGGCACCGTCGATTCGTTTCTGATTTACCGCATGACAGGCGGAATATCACACGTGACGGATGTCACAAATGCGTCGAGAACAATGCTGATGGATTTGCACAGCGGGCAGTGGGATGCCGAAATGTGCCGGCTTTTTGAAGTGCCGATGGCCATGCTGCCTGAGATCAGGCCGAGTGTCGGCCAGTTTGGAGTCACCAAAGGGCTGGGCTGGCTCCCCGACGGCCTGCCGATTCTGGGCGTGGCGGGCGACCAGCAGGCAAGCCTGGTTGGGCAGGGCTGCGTGCGGCCGGGGCAGGCCAAATGCACTTATGGCACAGGGGCGTTTCTGCTTTCGCATACCGGCAGCAAGGTTGTTACAAGCACTAGCGGCCTTCTGGCAACACGTGCGGCCACATTGCCCGACGGGCAGCCTCAGTTTGCTCTTGAAGGATCGGTTTTCGTGGCCGGCGCAGCAGTGCAGTGGGTGCGGGATGGCCTGAAGGCGGTGGGTACGGCCCCTGAAATAAACCCGCTTGCGGCACAGGCCGACCCAGCAAGTGGTTTGATATTTGTACCTGCATTAACCGGCCTTGGAGCACCGTACTGGAACCCGGAAGCAAGAGGAACACTTTTTGGTCTGACTCGGGCAACTTCGTTGGCAGACCTGGCCCGGGCAACTCTTGAGGGAGTGGCATTTCAGGTGGCTGATTTGATCGACGCGATCGTGACCGACACCGGTGTACCATTAGAGGAAATGAGCGTGGATGGCGGTATGTCGGATTCCGACCTGTTTCTTCAGCTGCATGCCGATATACTGAACTTTTCGTTGCGTCGAAGCCTGCAGCGTGAGGCAACGGCCCTGGGTGCGGGTGTGCTGGCCGGCCTGGGTGCAGGGCTTTGGGGCAGCGTGGCCGATGCTTTTACAAGCCAGACCGGTGCCCAGCGGCGATTTGCCCCGCAGCGAGATGCAAACTGGCGTAATGGAGCCATGGCCCGCTGGCGGCGTGCGATCAGTGCAGTCAACAGTTATTATGGAACTGGGCTGGTCGAAGGCTGAATTACGAAGGATGGACATAGAAAGATTGGAACAGACGAATGTCAACTACGATCCTCACTGATGTTTCAAGAAACATCGCCTCTAACCAGGCGACAGTTCAATCGGCAGGCGGAGTTACGGCCACACTTCATACGCTTCAAGGTGGGCGGCGAAGCGGTGTACAGCTGGTGGAACTCACGAACCAGCGCATGAGCATTTCGATAATTCCCACGAGAGGAATGGGCCTCTGGCGGGCACACATCGCCGGGCACAATATCGGCTGGGACTCACCGGTGAAGGACGGGCCGGTGCATCCGATGTTTGTCAATCAGGCGGCTCTTGGGGGGCTCGGCTGGCTTGATGGTTTTGATGAAATGATGGTGCGCTGTGGGCTGACACAAAACGGTCCACCATCGCCAGTGACTGAACCATTCGCAATTGGCCTGCACGGCCTCATCGCCAATCGGCCTGCGCACTATCTGGCGGTGCATGAGGAGCCCGATCGGCTGGTTGTCGAAGGGCATGTAGATGAAGCATGTTTATTTGGCTATAACCTGAGACTCATATCGCGAATCACATTGCTGAAAGATTCCTCGCGTGTTGAGGTTGAGGATGAAGTCATTAATCTGGGCGACGGAGTAGCGGATCTGGAGCTGCTTTATCACTGGAATTTTGGCTCGCCGTGGCTCGAAGGTGGCGGGCAATTAGTGGCCCCCGTGGCGGAAGTTGTGCCACGCGACACGACCGCCCAGCGCGGGATTGACTCCTACGACATTTATGACGAACCCATGACAGGTTACGCTGAACAGGCGTTTTTCTTTCGAATGAAGGGCGATGCCGAATCAGGCCGAACGACGGTGATGCTCAAAAACTCGGCGGGTGATAAGGGGCTGGCCTTGCATTACAATGTGCAACAACTGCCTTGTTTTACCCTCTGGAAAAATACTGCCGGGCAGAAAAGCGGCTATGTTACAGGGCTTGAGCCGGCGACAAACTTCCCCAACCCCAAAGCTTTTGAAAAGGCTCAGGGGCGGGTTATCGGGCTTTTGCCAGGTGATAGTCATTTGTCAGTTACAACGCTGGAAGCATTGGTTGAAAAGGCTGACGTGGCTCGCGTCGAGCAGGAAATCAGCAATCTGCGCGGAACAGCCCAGCCGTTGGTGCATCGCCAGCCTGTTGGCCCTGTGGCGATGGGCTGAATGCAGTCGAGAAATTCAAAATGAAAAAAAAGCCGGCGGGTGCCGGCTTTTTTTATTTCAGATGTACGATGTAATTATTGGCAAGATTTCACGTCAGATATGTACAGATTCGCCAAGGGCCTGCCCGGCGGCTTCCATGATCGCTTCCGAGAATGTCGGGTGCGGGTGCATGGCATGCATGATCTCTTCTTCAGTGGCCTCAAGCTTTTTGGCCATCACAAGTTCCGAGATCATTTCAGTGGCTTCAGCCCCGATGATATGGGCACCCAGCAATTCGCCATGTTTGGCGTCGAAAACAAGCTTTACGAAGCCTTCCGTTTCATCAGCGGCCTGAGCCCGACCACTGGCAATAAAGGGGAATTTACCGATACGAACGGTGTGGCCTTTCTCTTTGGCCTGCTTTTCAGTCAGGCCTACTGAGCCAATACCTGGAACGGTGTAAGTGCAACCGGGAATGGTGGAATAGTCAACCGATCGGGGATGCTTGCCAAATAGAGTTTCCACACAGGCAATCGCCTCATGGTGCGCAACGTGGGCCAGCCATGGTGGGCCGATGATGTCACCCACGGCGTAAAGACCTTCGACGTTTGTCTTGAATCCCTTCTCGCGATCAACCTTGATGTGGTTTTTCTCGATGGTCACGCCCAGCTTGGCGTCGAGCACTTCCTCGACATTTCCCACCACGCCAATCGCCACCAACATCGCTTCGGCTTCAATCACCTGCTTGCCTTTGGGCGATTCCACTTCCACCTTCACACCCGAGCGGCCTTTTTCTATCTTGCCGGTCTTGGATGAAGTCAAAATGCTGATGCCCCGCTTGGTCAGGCTGGCAGCCAATGCGGCAGAGATTTCCTCGTCTTCGCCGGGCACGATCCGGTCCTGCATTTCGACAACAGTCACCTTGGTGCCAAGTGCGTTATAGAAATAGCCAAATTCCAATCCGATTGGCCCGGCACCGATCACCAGCAGGCTTTTGGGCTGGGTTGGCAGCGACATGGCCTCTTTATAGGAAATGATCTGTTTGCCGTCGTATTCGCCGCCCGGCAGTGGCCGTGGCCGCACACCCGTGGCCACAATGATGGCACCGGCCGTCACCGTTTTGTCAGCAATCTGCACCTTATGCGGAGCGATCACTTTCGCCACACCCGACAGATGATTGACCTTATACTTACGAAACAGGCCTTCAATGCCCTTATTCAGATTACCGGCCACGCTGCGGCTGCGGGCTATAATCTGACCGAAATTCCACTTGCTAGTGCCTTCAAAGCCAAAAGCTTTGCCATGGCCGTTGATCATCTCAACCAGATGGGCATTTGTCAGCAATGCCTTAGTCGGAATACAGCCCCAGTTCAGGCAGATCCCGCCCAGCTTGTCCTTCTCAACGCAAAGCGTTTTTTTACCAAGCTGGCTGGCCCTGATGGCCGCTGCATATCCGGCAGGCCCACCGCCAATGACAATCAAGTCGTAATCGTAAGCCATTGAAGTTATTTTACCGTTATCTCTGGTTGATGATTCGAATTGTTTTTCCTGATTCGCCGCTTCGTTAAGACTTAAAGCAGCATGCTCGAAGGCTCTTCGAGGAAATTCTTGAGCGTTCGCAAAAATTCGGCGGCCGCAGCTCCATCCACTCCACGATGATCAGCCGTCAGCGTCACCGTCATCATTGTGCCGACCGTGATCTGGTCGTTCACAACGATTGGCCGCTTCTCAGCAGCAGCAACAGCCAGAATGGCCACCTGCGGCAGTGCTAAAATCGCATCGAATTGTTTCACGCCATACATCCCGAGATTCGAGATCGTAAACGTGCCGCCTGACATCTGGTCGGCCGTTAATCGCCCAGACCTTGCGGCTTCATACAGCTTTTCGCTCTCAATTCGAATGTCGCGCAAGCCATAGGCATCGGCATTTCGCAGAACCGGTACGATCAATCCACCATCAAGTGCCACAGCTATGCCAACATTCACTGCAGCGTGCCGCACAATCGCAGCCTGAGCCAGATTCGCATTATCACCCTGGAAAGTCGCGTTCACGGCTGGGTGACGTCGCAGACTCATGGCCACGGCCTTGGTTACAAAATCACCAACCGAGAGCTTAATTCCCTCGCTGCTCAGGGTCTTATTGAGACGCTCACGTACGCGGGCAACTTCATCCATCCGGATGTCAACCGTCACATGAATTTCAGGGGCCTGCGTCTTGGCGGCAATCATGCCGCGGGCAATCGCCTGACGCATGCGGTCCAGAGGAATTCGCTCATCTTCACCCAGCGGCACGAAAACTTTCGGGGCCGGTTTGGCTGCCGCCGGCTTAGAGGCAGCAGCTGGAGCAGGTGCAGTTTTTGGACCACTAGCCAGATACGATTCCACATCGGCCCGCACGATTCGGCCTGAAGGCCCTGTGCCGGGCACACTGGCAATATCAACACCAGCCGATTCCGCAATTTTTCGAGCCAGTGGCGACGACTTCACCCGCCCACTTGCAGGAGCAGCCGCTGCAACAGCTGCGACGGCCACAGCACCGGCTCCAGCGACAGCGGCTGCCGCCGCTGGTGTTCCATTCGTTGCAGGTGCGGCGGCGGGAGCTGATGCTGCACCGCCTGTGGAGTCGGCAACCTGTTTCAGATCTTCGCCCTTTTTGGCCAGCACCAGGATACGGGTGCCAAGCGGGATATCCACACCTTCTGCTACATCAATCCGGGCCACTGTGCCTTCGTCAAATGTCTCCATCGGCATCACGGCCTTGTCGGTCTGCACCTCGGCGATTGTGTCGCCTTCCTTGACCTTGTCGCCGACTTTTACCAACCATTTGACAATCTGGCCGCTCTCCATCGTGGGGCTGACTTTGGCCAGTTTTACTTCGATAGGCACTTTGACATCTCCCGGGAAAATCTTTTAATTCTTCTGGTTGAATTCAATGCATTTCATGAATTCAAAACCCCCGTCAAGCCTTTTCAGGTCAGTGACGAGGGCGTTTTACTTGCGGCGATTTGGTTTCAGATCGCTTTCAAGCCGCCGCAGGCACTAAATCAGGCCTTGCGATAAAGCACGTCATTAATCTTCGCAACGATCCTGTCAACGGTCGGCAGCATCGACGCTTCCAGCTTACGGTTGTAAGGTATCGGAGCATCCTTGGCAGTCACGCGGCGAATCGGGGCATCAAGCTCGTCAAAGACCTGCTGATAGATTCGGTCAGCAACACCCGCACCAATGCCGCAATAAGGCCAATTTTCCTCAATGATCACGCAACGATGAGTCTTAAGGACGGATGCCAGAATGGTATCCATATCCAGCGGACGCAGCGTGCGTAAGTCAATCACTTCTGCTGAGACACCCTCACCCGCCAGCTTTTCGGCGGCGGCAAGCGTGTTTATCAGGCTTCGGCTGTAGGTCAACAAGGTCACATCCGAACCTTCCCGCACCACATTGGCCTTGCCAATAGGTACCGTGTGATCTCCGTCAGGCACTTCGCCCTTTTCGCCGTAAAGATTCTCATGCTCGATGAAAATCACCGGATCATCTGACCGGATGGCGGATTTGAGCAGACCCTTGGCGTCAGCCGGCGTGGCAGGCATGACAACAGTCAGTCCCGGAAAGTGCGAGTAGATCGCTTCCAATCGGTGTGAGTGCGTAGCCGCCAGACAGCCGGCCATACCCGATGAGCCTCGAAATACGATCGGCACGGAGAACTGCCCGCCCGACATATACCGCATATTCGCGGCATTGTTTAAAATCTGGTCAATGGCCACCAGACTGAAACTGAAGGTCATGAATTCAATGATCGGCCGCAGGCCAACCATGGCGGAACCGATGCCGATGCCCGCGAAGCCTTCTTCGCTGATGGGCGTGTCGATCACACGGCGAGAGCCGAAACGCTCCCACAAGCCCTGGCTGACTTTATAGGCCCCGTTGTATTCGGCCACTTCTTCACCCATGAGATAGACGCTGTCATCGCGTTCCATCTCTTCGGCCATCGCCTGGTTGAGTGCATCACGATAGGCTAGGGTGGGCATTTCAGTCAGACTCCTGCGGAATGTAAGGGGCGACGGTAATATCGGTGTAAAGATCTTCAGGGCCCGGTTCCGGGCTGTTTTCCGCAAATTCAATTGCGGCTTCCACTTCGATCTTTACTTCCTCACGCATTTGTTCGAGAGAAGATTCGTCGATCCAGCCGCGCTGAAGCAAACGATTTTCCCAGAGAGTGATCGGGTCACGCTGCTTGGCTTTATCCAAGTCTTCCTTGGTACGATATTTCTGTGGATCCGACATCGAATGGCCACGGAAACGATAGGTGATCGCTTCAATAAAGGTTGGGCCGTCGCCGGCACGAGCGCGATCAATGGCCAGTTGAGTCAGCTCTGCGACTTTTTCTACGTCGTTAGCATCAACACGATAGGCTGGCATATTAAATGGCTCGCCGCCGCGAACGGTTAGGTCAAGCACTGCGCTGGATCGCTCAAGCTGGGTGCCCATGGCGATCAGGTTGTTTTCAACATAATAAATCGCAGGCAATTTCCACATACCAGCCATATTCAAAGCTTCGTGGAAACTACCCTGATTTATGGCACCATCGCCAAAATAGCAGAGGCAGACTTGATCGCCGCCGCGATATTTAGATGCGAAGGCGACACCAGTGGCCAAAGGAATATGACTGCCGACGATCGCATGACCGCCCAGAAAGCCTTTTTCCTTCTCGAAATAATGCATCGAGCCGCCCTTGCCGCCTGAGCAACCGGTTGATTTGCCCAGAAGCTCGGCCATCGCCGGTTTTGGATCCATCCCGCGTGCCAGCGCATGGCCATGATCACGATAAGCTGTGATCAAATAATCGTCATCTCGCAGCATTCCAATCGAACCAACCGCACAGGCTTCCTGACCGTTGTAAAGATGGCAGAATCCGCCAATCTTCTGGTTCTGGTAAAGATAAGCGGCTCGCTCTTCGAATCGCCGGATCAAATGCATCTGCCGCAGCCACTTGATGGCTTTGGTTCGATCAACGATCGATTTCGGAGCGGTTTGTACCTGGGACATGACCTTTTGTCACTCCTCGTCCTAGCGGCTCGGCTGTGCGGACGGACGCGTGATCCACACAGAGGGGTTTGTTTAACTGCCAAAATCGATCAATTCAACGGGTTCGGAAAAAACATGCTTTTCGCCAGTCTTTTCCTGTCTTGTCGGCCTTTACCTTCCACCCGAGTGAATCTTGGCTGAATGAAAGGATTGTGCCAAATTTACTTGCGTTCGTCCAGATCGGTCAGAAACTTCAGGACTGTCGAAGAAGTTGCCTCAGCACAAACGGCAAAATCCCACCATTCTGGTAATATCGAATTTCCTGAGGCGTATCGATTCGCACTTTAACATGAAAATCCTGATTCACACCGTCCGAGCGATAGGCCCGCACGCGTAACATCCGGCCCGAAGCGAAGTTCGAGTTAAGCATCGCCGGCAGACCGATCGTTTCAAAGATCTCCTCGCCGGTCAGGCCCAGAGCGGCTGCATTCTGACCATCCGCAAACTGCAATGGTAGAATACCCATCCCGACCAGATTCGACCGGTGAATTCGTTCATAGCTCTCCGCAATCACCATGCGAATGCCCAGAAGAGCCGGGCCCTTCGCTGCCCAGTCGCGGCTTGAACCTGAGCCATATTCCTTACCTGCCAGCACTGCCAGCGACACGCCACGCTGCTTGTAAATCTCTGAGGCATCAAAAATTGACATCACTTCGCCTTCCGGCAGCAAGCGTGTCACGCCACCCTCCGTGCCAGGTGCTAACTGATTACGAAGCCTGATGTTGGCAAATGTGCCGCGTACCATGACTTCGTGATTCCCGCGGCGGGCACCGTAGCTGTTGAAATCCTGTGGCGCAACTCCATTGGCCACAAGGTATTTACCAGCCGGGCCTGAGGCCTTGATATTCCCTGCCGGTGAAATGTGGTCGGTC
>JBILGL010000682.1:0-5954 GCA_044351075.1 Isosphaeraceae bacterium
TATAACTGACAAGAGTCTCCGCATTAAGGTTAAGCCCGCCGTTTCCATATTGAATCTGCAAAGGCCCGTTCGCCTGATTCGCAGTCGCGTTGCCACTTTGTGGCGTATCGCCTCCAATCAGAACCCTGGTTGTATTATCCATCGAGAGCACATTCACCGACCCGCCAATAATATTTTTCGATTCATTCGGCGAAATGGGATTTTTCGATATAAAGCCCGCGAGATTCAAAAAATAATCCATCTGCCCTGAGCCCGAGATCTGGTCAATGCGGGTTTTCGCATTCACACTTAAACCCTGACTCTCTGAATCCTGATAACCGGCTCCCTGATTGATTTTGGCTCCATCGCAGATCATCGCAAGATTGTCATTGGTAATGTCAACGATCACCACACTTCCACCAATTGCAGTGCCCAGAAGTGCAGAATTATCTGCAATTTTCTGGCTGGTGGCGGTGTTGGAACTGCTATTAAAAAGTGCTTTGGTTATGCCAAGATCCGTGCCATTTAACAGCTGTCCGACAGAACCAGCAACGATACCAAGGATACCGCCGGTTTTCTGATACCATTTTTCATCTGACCAGTATTGATAGAGATATGCCGTCGAGGTGCCTTGCCACGCAATTGGGTAACTGATATCAGAATCAATTGCAATCGTGTTCGCAGCATTTATCACCGCATTCGGCTGCACAATCACATGCGACACATTATCTATCACAGAGAATGCCAAAGCCAATGCAGCAGCTAAATTACCTTTCTCAGAAGCTGAAGCCCGTGTGCGGGCCACGCCGGCATCAGCCTGTGAATGAAACTGTTCAACCAATGATGAATTCAGGGTAATATCACCTGCTGATAGAATCTCGGCGTTGCTGCCGATAATTACCTCGACCTGATTATTAATTAACATCAATCCAAGCCCCAGCGATAACTCGAGAAAGTTTGCCGGATCTTTTGTAAAACTATTATACCACTCTTTATTTTTTGTCAGAGCTTCTTTCATTTTCTGGAATTTGGGATCATAAAACTGCGGATTTTCATCGGTAATGTATTTGTATATTTCTTTCGACTGTTTTTCGATGGTCTCCTTAGTCTCGTCATAGTCTTTTACATGATAGGGATTTGTAATATTATTAAATTTATTCAGAATCGCTCTGATCGGTGGATAATGCCCGATATCGCTTTTATTTGTGAGAAAATCTCTCGTGATCAGTTTTGATGTAATATTGACACCTGAAATTGCCGAAGGCTCTGCCACAAGCACTGCCGGGCCAGACATCGCTCCCGCCGATTTGCCAACAAATGATAAAAAACCTTGCATGTCGAGAAGAACCGGCGGAATCGCCGTGGCATTAGCCTGGCTCGTTGCCAGGCTCAGCATCACCTCGGCCGCATTGGGCTGTGTCGTTGATGATACTGCAAAATATGTCTGTCCGTTGAGCATTCCAAGGCTGCTGTTGTTCCATGCATCATGAAATACAAGCGCAGTGCCATTTGAAATCGAATTGAAATACGCCTGAAACTGCCAGGGGTCAATCGCCGTGCCTGAGCCAAAGACTTCGGCCTGAAAACCCATGGCATTAATTGCCTGGGCAAATGCCTGCTGACTAATGTTATAGGGCAATTGCGGCGTGACAAGTTGAAACCCATTAAAGCTGAGTGTCACGCTGAAAGTGCCGCCTGTCGCACCATTCAACCAAATCTGCTGCGTATTCTCGCCCAAAACATCCAGAACAACGGTTGTTGGCAAATCATTGTAAAAGAGTTTCGAATCCGTTACCGCCACAGTCCACGATGGATCAATGCCCATCACGGTCCAGGGGCTTGTGTAAGTTCCAAGTCCGACGGTCGTCGCATTCACTCCGTTCAGACTATTCAGCGCCTGCTCAATCGCTGCGGCTGTCGCATTACAGGCAATTGGTGCCGTCGTCAGCGTCGTCCCGGCCGGGTTTGTCAGGCTCAGGGCAAATGTCCCACTCGTGGCCATGCTAAAAACTGACAGGGCCGGGGCAGCCAGCACATTGACATTGACCGATCCACCCGCAAGTGCCGAACCATTGGCGACGACCGGGGCCGTGACCTGCGGTAATGCCAACGACAAGAGACCAGAATCAGCATCGCTGTAAACAATTGGGTAATTCTGCCCACTGGCATCGGTCATAGACTGTGTCAGATTCACGCTGACATCAGGCGCAGATTGATCATTGCTCAGTTTAAGTGTCAGAATATACTGCGGAAATTGTGTAATAAAGTTCGGATTTGGTTGATTAAATGCATAATATGTCTGACCACTCACAAGGCCCGGAACTGGCTTGCCTGCAACTGCCTGAAATATCACGGCCGTTCCATTGGCCAGCAGTGGGTTAGTGTCAAATGTCAGCTCGTTGGCATAGCTGAAATTGCCGATCTCAAAATTAAATATAATCGCAATATTCCAGGCCTGTGGGTTGCCCGTTACAGTTGCCTGAATTCCCGCCAGACTATTCAGCGCCGCCTGCAAGCCAGCGGCACTCACGTTATAGGCCAGCGGGCTTGTCGTCACGCTCCCTTCAGGGCCATTCATCACAAGCTGAAACGTGCCGCCGGTCGCATTGTTTGATAGTGTGTAAGAACTGTCAGCGTTTAATGTCAGGCTTGACGACTGGCTTGATTCATTAAAACTACTATTGACAGATGCAACGCATGCCTGATTGGATACAGTCAGTAGCCGGGGCAAAGCATTCTGCACTGCCGGATTCGCCGCCTCAGCCTGGGCCTGTGTCGTCGCCAGTTGAATCAATCCCGGCTGATTCGAATTCACCACAGCCCAATACGTCTCTCCATTGATCAGATTACTCACCGGCGCATTTAAACCCGACGTATAAACCAGCGGCTCGCCATTGGTCAGATTAATTTGCTGACTCGGCACTGGCAGCGGTGTCAGGCCCGATGGATTTTCAGTCGGTTGCTCAAAATTGAAATCAACTGTTGAAGTCTCTGTATTAAACAACGATACCTGACATATAGCGCCATTGGCTGTTGAAAAATACGAATTTGAATTCAGGACCAGCACTTCTCCCTGACTGTTTACCAACTGAATGGCCAGCGGATAGAGCTGCGATTCAACCGAACCAGCCGGCCACTGATAAAGCCTTACAGTGTAGTTGCCTGCAGGCAATGCCCCGACGAGGTTGCCTGCTGCATCATTATAACCAATAAATTGCCCTGCGACTGGTGTATAGCTCACCATCGTCCCATTGCCGCCCGGCAACACTGGCGAGCCATCAGGCAGCATATTGAAACTGAATAAAATCGCCCCCGTGTAAATATTGTCAATCTGGGTGATTGGCAAAACATGGTTCCCGATCGTTAATGCAGGATAAACATTTGTAAATGAGATATTCAAACCGTTCTGTGCATTGGCAAGTGTCGTAGCCAGTTGCAGCGCGTTTGGATCTTCCGGCTTGACGATCGCAAAATAACTCTCGCCCGGCACAAGCCCGGGAATCGTTGATCCATTACTGCTATCAAAGATCAGCTTCTGCCCGGTCTGGAAGGTCATCGCCCCTGCCGGAAAGTTCAGCGAGCTGTTCGCCAGATTGATCGATTGTACCTGATTAAACAAGATGGATGCCGGTTTCGAGGCAGCCTGGGCCAGCCCCGAACTGACTCTCCCATTGACAATCATCTGCACATTGGCATTTGTCAGAAGCGTGCCTGTTGATACCGATGCCAATCCATCGCGATAGGTTCTACCATCAACTTTCACAATGTTTTTATCGATCGCTTCGGCAGTCAGGTTGACTGCCCCATCAGTTGATGTAATGGATGAGCCTTGCGACACATAGACCACTGAATCCGTATTCAGACTTCCATAACCAAAAGAAATGCTGATTGTATCTGGATTGACCGGTGAAATCCCCCGATTTTGTACCGAGCTGACATCAAGTTCTATGATATTTCTCACATATGTTTTTATGTTCACATTCTCACTGGCCAGCAGATCCGCACCTGTTGCAACTGTCACGTTGGCTCGTGCATCATTAAAAAACAGCCCCAGCCCCACACCTAAAGTCTTATTTAACTTTTCAACCCATGCAGCCTGCCCCTTGGCGGTGCTTTCTGTCCTGGCGTTGACATCAATGGTTGATGACGATTCGATTAAGGCATCTGTCCCAATTGTCACTCCCGAATAGGGCGACCATGACTGAAAAGTGATCGGTATTGAAAAGAGATCCGGATGCCGCAACGACCCGGCAATCAGATTTGAAATCTGGGAAAGAGCTGTTGTAACAGCATCAGCCTTCAGCGGATTTCCGCTACTGGCTTCAATTGAAATATCACCGCCAATGATTTGAGCACCAGCCCCCAGCTCAACCGTCGCAGACTGATTCATTAATAATGCAATCAGATCTTCAACCTGCATCCAGAGATTAAAGCCTAATGTGAATTTCTCATTTTCTGCGGAGATGGAAATATTGCCGTCCAGCGAATCCACCGGGCCATTTGCCGTAATGACGGTCGAATTACCGACCGAAACACTTTTTCCCCTGATTTCAATCGACCCAGAAGGATAAGAGAGACTGCCATTACTAAAACCATTCGTGTTGATAATGACATTGGAACCAATGCCAATTCCAAGCCCCGTAATAGAGATATTCCCCTCTGAATTCGCCGTGCTGCCATTTCCAATCGAAATTCTGCTGCCATGAATTTTTATATTGCCACCAGCCCCAGTCGATGTCTGACCTGGCAGGTCGCCGGTTTCAATCTCAACATTCGAACCAATCGTCACGCCGCCGCCGGAAACGCTGATGTTTCCACCCGCATGAAATGCCGATTGATTGCCAACAGATATACTGTTGCCTTGAATTTCAATGACAATCGTCTGACAGGCAATTGCTGAAGCAGATGCGCTTAATGTCGTGATGCTGACATTCGAGCCAATGCTGACTACATTGCCCGAAATCATCATACTGAAACCAGATTCGCCAACAGAGGCCGGATCAATCGTCAGGCCGCTGGCTATCGTGACATTGTCAGCACCAGCATAAAGATAATATGTGTTATTCGCACTATTGTAGTATGGCGCTAGATCCTGAGGGCTATAAATGGAAATATCCGCAAGCAAAACACGTTTTTCAAGAGCTGACAGTGAATCAATGAGCTCACAGCGAAACCGGCGTGTTTTCTTTTTTACCGTCCGAGACTTTTGAAAAAACCTGATTTTTCGCAGCATGATCGCTATCTTTTTCATGGGTGAATGGCAACACAGAATTCAATGGGTCTGCCGTGAAATCTGCCTGCTGAAATTCACCTTTTTGCATTATGTCTGTTTCAGGATACATTGAATCATTCGTCATTGATCATACAAAATCAAATACGGCATCGCAAGCTATGCAATCGTTAAAGTCAACCAGCCGCTTTCGATGTCGAGAATCGGGAATTGAGCTTCCCTCACAACCACTTCCGCACATTTTCAAAAAAATCAATCTCCCTCAAATACCATTGTGCCCATCGATTTCAACTTGCAATTGAAATGCCAATCGCCACCTTGAGCAGACAGAGCCTGAAAAGGCCCTCCGTAAGATCATCATGAATCGCACTCAAAACAATCTCTCCTATTTCACAAATCACTCCAGCCCCAGCCTTTATTTTTCGTCGTTCGTCATCAGTCAAGTTTTCCTCCGATTCAGCCATGTTTCATCAACTCTTCATCGTTGTCATTGATGACCGATTTGACTATTCAATATTTTGATTGAGTCAAGTTGTAAAAAAAATACATTCCCCTCAGGCCATTGCCAGCCCGGGCGTTCCTCATAAATTCTTAACGATTGACCCGGCATTCTCTAAAAAGATCACCATCCAGCTTAAACCTAAACTATTACAATAATTAAGCATAGAGCTTGCATGAACATCTCTCGCAAACGTTTCAATGGATCATTTTCTGTTCATATGTGGAGTCCTGCATATCCTGAATA
>JBILGL010000274.1:0-5950 GCA_044351075.1 Isosphaeraceae bacterium
TCCCGCCTGATTTCATTCATCTCTCACCTCACAATCGTAGTGTGTCTGATTTATGTCGGATGGCAGCATTTCCTCCGGCCAATTACCGGCATTTCGGCCGCTGTTGCTTATGTACTGATGCCATATACACGCATTGCAATTGTTGACAGCGGTCAGACTCTCCCCGCCGCCCTTATCATGCTGGCCGTGGTTTTTTACCGAAGGCCATGGATTACTGGCGTGCTGATTGGTCTGGCCGCCGGCTGGATGCCTGCCTGCCTTGGCGTAATTCCTGTCTGGATCGGTTACTATCAGGGCAGGAAACGGTGGCGATTTCTCTCTATCGGGCTTCTGCTCGTACTGGTTTCGGCAATGATCGGCATTCAACTGCCTGACTTCGCAACATGGGTCAGGGCACTTGGCGCCCGCAGCATTACCGAGACAGGCCTGCTTTTTGATCGTGAAGTGCCAATCAGTTCAAGCCTCTGGCAGGAGTGGGATGCCAGCTATCGTCTTCCGGTTGTCGTCGCCTATCTTCTGATGGCCATGCTCTGCCTCGTCTGGCCAGCCGAACGTCATCTGAGTGAGCTGATCAGCATGTCGGCCGCCATGCTGATTTTCAGCCAGTTCTGGTATCTGGAAAAGGGCGGTACACTTGTCCTGCTTTATCAGCCGCTCATTCTGCTCATGATGTTCAGGCCCAATCTACAGCCCCGACAGCTTGCATGGCGGTCTCAATATATTCGCTTTGAAAAAGCCGCCCGGCAGCGAGAGCGTATTTCATGAGCCAGCCTGAAAAAGCCGAGCAAATTCGAATTTCAACCAATGCAGAAATGCATTCTTTCGATCGTAAGGATGATAAACTCGCACAAAAATGGCGGCTACCATGGGCTGGGCTTTCACCATTTGGCAGCATTCTCGCCTTATTCTGCACAATACTTCCACTTCTCGGCCCCTCGCTGCTTCACAGCACTTTCATCGACCAATTCTGGTCATCGTCTTTCACAACGCCTAAAGGCCAGTTTCTCTCCTCTTTCGTCTCAATCGTTTTATGGGAGGAGGATCATGGCTATCCTATTACATACCTGGCTGGAATCGCTCTGGCTTTTATGAGCTTTATGCTCATCTCACGATTTCTCGAATATTTTGGCCTGATAATCTTTCGGGAAAACGATTAATCGTTTAATTAATTGAAGTCGATCCTCTCTTTATTTCATTGTTTTTTACGGAAATATGTGACTTCAATGAATTGATATTTTTTTTGAACCGAATTATTCAGGCGGCTCTCCCTTTGGTGATTTCATTTCAATATCGCTACTCTTTTGCAGTGTCTCTGTGAAACGCCCTGCCACCTCGTGCGGAAATAATATAATCGAATTGCCTGTCGATTTTTCAAGAGTCTGAAGTGTTCGCAAAATACCAAGGCCGGGGTTTGTGGCCATCAGGCGTGAAGCATTCGCCAGACTTCGAAGCGCGGCAGTTTCTCCTCTCGCCCGCTCAAGCGCCGCCAGCCCTTCCTGCTTCGCTTCAGCGACTTTAGTGTAAATTGCTTTCAGTGGCGATGGCAACATGAAATCTCGGACAGAGATCTTAATCAATTCCAGGCCATACTTTGCAGCTTCGGCCCTTGCAAGTTCATAAATTTCAGTACCAATCTGATTTCGCCCTGCCAGAATTTCTTCACATGTCATTTTTTCGAGCACACTGCGACATGCCGTTTGGATGTCAGCATAGAGTGCTGCGTAATAGCTGTAAGCAACCATATTGGCCTTCACAGGGTCAACCACGCGATAGGTGCCATGCAGGCTGACTTTGAAACCAAGTGCATCGGCCGTAAGCACTTCCTGGCCTGCCACCTGAATCGCCTGCTCGCGAATGTCAAAGATCAGGATATGATTCGTGGCGGTGTAAAAACGATATTCACCCGGTTCAAGCTGACCGACCAGCACCCCGCGATGGTAACGCAGGCCGCGTGTGTGCTCAAGTATCGTCGTCCTGGGAAAATACTTTTGAAACTGATTCAGGCAAAATCGTACGACAATTGGTAGATTTAAAGAAAAGATCAAACCGATGATTATCAGAAACCACCTTGGTGGCAATTCGGCCTGAGCGATCAGCATCTCTGAGTGCATTATTATTGCCTTGTTACTGAAAAATGCCCCGTTCGTCGGTTCATAAAGCAAACCAGGCGGGGGCGATTCGCATTATTACGAAGCCCGCAGGGCCCGGCCATATTGCCATAGCCTGAGTAGTCAAGCTGCAGCTGATCCGGCGATCCAGAGCATTTCAGAATATGAGGGTTCGAACCTCGGCCCCGTTGAGGGCTGACCAATTGTTGGGATGCTCCTGATACAAATCACTTCTGCGAATAGCATTATGTGATGTTAAGTAACAACCCAGAAATTATTCTAACCTGCTGAGGTATTTTGATGCAAGCAGGCAATTGTTCAGAACGTTATTGTAGAATGTTGAATTTTTAATGAAATTAAATTAATTGGATATTCATGATTACAAATGAATTTTCTTCATTATTATGTGAGAAATTTAATTGTCCTTAGTAGGACGATCAGTCTTTCGGGGCTACAGCATGCCTCAGATTGCAGTATGCAAAAATTCCAGACTCTTTGCTCTCTCTTGATCTCAGGAATAATGATCATATGATGTTTCGATCTGCCAGTCGTAAGAACGCTTTCACCCTCATAGAACTGCTGGTGGTGATTGCGATTATCGCCGTTTTGATTTCACTGCTTCTGCCGGCTGTTCAGTCGGCCCGTGAAGCCGCCCGCCGTGCACAATGTGTTAACAATCTGAAACAGCTTGGTCTTGCTGCACATAATTTTGAAAGTGCTTACGGGACTTTGCCGCGATCAGGCGAACACAATGCTACAATCAATAACGTGGTTTACAAGACTCAGGATTATCATAGCACCTTTACTTACATCCTGTCATTCATCGAAGGCGGAACAATCTACAATACGATGAACTTGCAGATGCCTTACAACTTCTCATGCAATACCACCGCCGGTTTTGCTACGCTGAAGTCTTTCCTCTGCCCAACCAATAACCTTTCCAGCGACCGAAGTGGTGAGGGTAAGGACAGTATTGGTTTCGCCTGTACTGATTACGCCACTGCACCTTACACCGAAATTGCCGACAACGGTGCCACAAAGTGGCAAACCGGCTATGTCGGGCCAGCCGCTCCAGTTCCTGGCTCGCTGACAGGTATGCAGTATCCAACAACTGTTTACAAAAACTATGCCTGCACAGGTTGTACTGCGAATAAGTCGATGCAGATTGATCCTGCTCAGGTTCAGTCAGGAACTGTCAATCTGTTTCAAGGTGGTGCTCAGATCGGCATGACAACCGATGGTACCTCAAACACGGCCATGTTTTACGAAGATACTGGCCGCAGCCCCAAGATGCAGGGTTCAGGTAACTATTCTGCACCGACAACAGATTATGCCCCAGACCTGAACGCGCCCGCTCCATATGTTTCTGGAGCTCGTCGCTCATGGCGATGGGGTGACCCCGACAATGCCGCTGGTGTTTCCAGTGGTATCAATAACAACAAAACCGGTGGTTTTGGTCGTGTCAGCTGTGGTGCCAGCGCAGACTGGGGCATTCACGACTGCGGCCCAAACAACGAAATCTTCAGCTGGCACCCAGGTGGTGCAAATATGTGCTTCACTGATGGCAGTGTGCGATTTGTTAAAGACACGGTCAATCCATCGATTGTTCGTGCTTTGATTACCCGCGCTGGCGGTGAAGTGATCTCTGCCGACAGCTATTGATTTCTATCTGCTCCTAATATTGGGAATTGGCGTTATTCCCTATGGAATGGCGCCAGTTCCTCTTACTATTTCTGAATCATCAGGTGAGATCAAAATGAAATTTCAAAACAGTTATTCCCTGCTCTTTACAGTGATGCTTGCCGTTTCAGGCTGTGGCTCCAACTCTGCCCCTGATGCTGTATCAGCCGGATCGCCAAGTGGGCAGGCGTCCACTAAATCTGTCGTTGTTGATGGTTCAAGTACGGTGTTTCGTATTTCAAAAGCAGCTCAAATTGCATTTGCGGAATCTAACCCCGATATTGATGTTGTCGTGGAAAGCCACGGCACTGGCGGTGGCTTTGGGCGATATTTTCAGGGTGAGGTTGACATTATCGATGCTTCGCGTGAAGCGAAGCCGGAAGAAGCTTCAAAGGCTACCGGTGAATTCGCCTGGTCTCGATATCTTGTTGCACATGATGGTATTACTGTCGTGGTGAATCCGAAAAACGATTTTGTCAACGAGCTTTCCGTGGCTGATCTGAAAAAGCTCTGGGAGCCTGATTCCAAAGTCAAATCATGGAAAGATCTGAATCCAGCATGGCCTGATCGTAAAATTTCACTTTACTCACCCGACAAAGATTCCGGCACTTTCGAATATTTCACCGAAGCAATTAATAAAAAAGCGCGTGCCCAGCGAGATGATATCCAGGCATCGCCCGACGACAATACACTCGTCAGGGGCATTTCTGGCGATGCCGATGCGATCGGTTATTTTGGCTTTGCCTATTACATGGCGAATGCTACTAAAGTCAAGGCGGTCAAAGTGAAGGGTGAAAAAGGCGATTCAGTGATGCCATCGAAAGAATCCATACTTTCCGGCAGCTACGAGCCTCTTTCTCGCCCTCTTTATATCTACGTCAAAAATGCAGCATCGGCTCGTTCAGAGGTAAGCAGTTTTGTCAAATATTACTTAAGTAACGTCTCAATGCTGGCTGAAAAAGCGGGCTATGTAAGCCCAACTGAGGCTGAATTGAAATCAAATGCGGCGACTCTTGCCGGCGGAGAGAAATCGGCCTCCACTTCCGCTTCCGAACCGAAAACAGAAGCGAAGTAGTCATCATGACTGACACCTTGACAAAATCTGGGCAGTGGCGGGCGCCGGGCAGGGCGGTCAAGCTTCAGGAACGGCTTGTCTATGCCTTCTTACTCGTTTTCACAATGGTCACGATCCTCACAACGCTGGGGATCGTTGCCGTTCTTGGTGTAGAGACGTTCCGTTTTTTCCAGAAAACCGAAACGACGCCCATTGAATTTCTGACAAACCTGAAAATTCAGCCGGAAGCCGATACGCCGGTGTTTGGCATCTTGCCGCTGCTTTGGGGTACATTTGTCATTACATTTGGCTCATGTGCCATTGCGCTACCGATTGGTCTTGCAAGTGCCATTTACTTAAGTGAATACGCCACAGCGCGAGTCAGGGGCATTCTCAAGCCGATGCTCGAACTGCTGGCCGGTGTTCCTACGATTGTATATGGCTATCTCGCTCTTTTGCTCGTCACGCCTGCTCTCAGTCAATTGATGGGCCTGTTAAGCATCAAGGTAGAGACTTACAATGCCACCAGCGCCGCGATCGTAGTTGGCATTATGATCATTCCGATGGTCTCGTCGCTCTCCGAAGACGTGATCCGTTCCGTACCACGCGGCCTTCGTGAAGCGGGCTACGGCCTCGGCGCCACACGTTTTGAAGTGATTAGTCAGGTTGTTGTACCTGCCGCTCTTTCAGGCATCATGGCCTCGTTTATTCTTGCTTTTTCGCGTGCGATCGGCGAGACCATGGCTGTTGTGCTTGCCGCCGGACAATTGCCGCAGATCTCCCGAAATATTTTCGGATCCGTACAGACCATGACGGCTTATATTGTGGCAGTCACTTCAGGCGACGCCCCGGCTGATTCCGCCGAGCATCTCTCGCTTTATGCTGTGGGTATGGCCCTCTTCCTGATCACACTCATCATGAATCTGCTTTCCGGCATGATCCTCCGCAAATTCCGGGAGCATTACACATGAGCCCCAACAACCCTTCAGCCTCCCCAGCCAATGCCAACGACACTCTTTTTCGCAACCATCGCCGTTATCGTCAATCGCTGGATGTCGCCTTTAAAGCGGCTTGTCTATTGGCGACTGTCATGGGTGTGGTCTTTCTC
>JBILGL010000275.1:0-5918 GCA_044351075.1 Isosphaeraceae bacterium
GCCAGGGATCAGCACCGAGCCGATCACCAGATCAGCATGGGACAGCCGGTCGCGTATCATGTGGCGGTCGCTGTAAAGCGTCGTCACGTTGGGCGGCATGATGTCGTCAAGATAGCGCAGACGGTCAAGATTTACGTCGAGAATGGAGACATTCGCCCCCAGACCGGCAGCGACTCTCGCCGCATTGGCCCCGACTACGCCACCGCCCAGCACCAGCACTTCGGCCGGAGCCACGCCCGGCACGCCGGCCAGCAGAATGCCGCGGCCTTCTTCAGGCCGTTCGAGAAAATTAGCGCCCTTCTGGATTGACATTCGACCGGCCACTTCCGACATCGGCGTAAGCAGCGGCAGCGAGCCTCTGGCGTCGCGGATGGTTTCGTAGGCAATTGCCGTAATGCCCGTGGCTAATACAGCTTCCGTCAGACTACGGCTGGCGGCGAAATGGAGATAGGTAAAAAGGATCTGGCCGCTGCGAAGTTTGCTGACTTCAGCGGCCTGCGGCTCTTTAACCTTCACCACAAGATCGGCCTGCGACCAGACGGAGTCAGCGTCGGGCACGAGCTTCGCACCGGCCTGCAAGTATTCGTCGTCGGTCAGCCCCGAGCCCAGGCCCGCGCCGGCTTCAATCAGGACTTCATGGCCATCGCCAACCAGCTCTTCCACGCCCACCGGCAGCATTGCCACCCGATATTCATCGGGCTTTACCTCGCGTGGAACGCCAATTATCATCTGTCAGATCCTGGTGAGGGTTATCAAGGGTGCGAATCTGCCTGATGTTAATGAGCGAGCGGCCGAAAAAAAATGAGGGGCACGCAGGCCCCCGGTCGGTCAGGCTTTGCCCTTGGCTTCGCGGGCTTTGGCCCAGTCGGCCTTGAGGGCCTTGAGCTCATCAAGCGTCACGCCGGTGTGTTCGGCGTCGGCATACCACTTGGCCCGAATGGCCTTCCAGCGGTCACGAAGAGCACCCTTGGGCAGGTAGCGGGCTTCGAACCGTTTGATCAGTTTCAGACGTGGGTCAACAGCAGCTTGCGTTTCCGAAGACATCGACTTTTCCAACGTTCCTAAGTGACAAACACGTCACACAACGAGTTGATGTGACGTGCCATTTCTCATACAGATTATTCTTATGATACCCAACGGCCGGACTGTTTGCAAGTCGTCACAGGCCGCCATTACCGCTTTCAGGGGCGGTAATTCCGGCACGACGCCGACGCCATAGAATCGGACCAGCCAGACCAGCGATCGGCATTGGCTGCTGCGAAGATGCTTTCGGCACATTGCGCTTCCAGTCTTCGTTCGTCATGACCGACAGAATCCATTCGGCCAGCTCAAGGGCTCGATAGGCATCTTCGCCCGTCACCTTCGGCCGATGCCCGTGCAGAATCGAATTCACGAAGTCGTCCAGCTCGGCGGCCAGCATCTCCGTCTCTTCGCCCTGATATTCATCCACCTTCAGCAGATTCCCGAACACATGCTCGCGAATGGCGTTCGGCGATGTCATGTCAAGCGTTTCCGGCTGAAGATTTTCACCCTCCAGAATCGCCTCACCAGGCTTGATGAAGACCGACTTGCGTGTCGCAAAGTCCATATCCACATAGCCTTCCATGCCCCAGAGCTTCAGTCGGCGGCTGGCCGACATGCTGGCGCGGCACGCGGAAAGGGTGGCCACCGTGCCATCGGCAAAATCAATGCGGGCGTCAACCATGTCTTCCTGACCACCGAAGATCGTCAGGCCATAGGCTGAAACATTACGCACCGGGGCAGAGACCATGGAAAGGATCAGGTCAAGGTCGTGGATCATCACATCATGAACCACGCCGATATCCGTTGAGCGGAAGGTGTATGAGCTGTGACGCTCAGAGGCCAGCAGGCGGGGTGTCAGCGGCACTTTATCGAGCACACCCAGAACAGGGTTAAATCGCTCAATATGGCCGACCTGAAGCACTGCGCGGCTGCGCTTGGCCAGCATCAGCAGGTCTGAAGCCTCATCCAGATCAGCCGTCAGCGGCTTTTCCACCAGCACATGAATGCCGCGTTCGAGAAATGGCCGGGCCAGCCGATGGTGTAGCACGGTGGGGGCGGCAATCGAAACGGCATCGACTTTGCCAAGAATTTCGTTAATGTCGCTATGTGCTTCGCAGCCAAGGGTTTCGGCAATTTTCTGAGCCTGTTCGCGGCGGCTGTCCACCACGGCCACCAGATTCACATCCGGATGATGCCCCAGAATGCGTGCGTGGTGCCTGCCCAGATGGCCGACACCCACAACGGCGACTCGTGGTATGGATGAATTAATCATGCCACTCTCCCTTGATTACGACCTGACTCCTGGGCCTTGGCGGCAGGTGCCCGGAGAAAATCAAAAAGCTCGACAACTTCCGGCGTCCATAAACCGATGCTGCGCAGTTGTTTCTCCGCAAAATCGATCGGCAGGCCGGTACGAAAAACCAGCCGATGTGTCTCCACCAGCGATGCAATCGTCAGTGGGTCGGCACCCAGTCGCTGAAGGCCGGCCAGATTGATGCATCGCACCATCGCCGGCCGCCCGTCCGCCACCAGATGGGGCGGTATATCTGATGAAACATGGCTTAAAACGCCAATCACGCTGTTTCGCCCGATGCGAACGCCTTCATCAATTTTGCTGCCATGCCCCACCCGCACACTGGCACCCAGCGAGGCACCAAAGCCCACGATGGCCGCAGAGCCGATATGGCAGCCCTCGCCCAGCGAGGCCGCTCTGCATATTTTCGAAAGGCTGGAAAGCTGAGAGCGATCGCCAACCAGGGTCGGTCGGCTATAGCAGCCTGACTCAATCACCACGGCCCGCCCAAGCTCTACCTCTCTGCCCACCAGAATCTGTTCCACTTTGGCACGCCGGCCCAGCCTGTGCCTGCGCATCTCGCCCACACCAATCAGGCAGTGCGAAGCCAGCTTTGTGCCGCTGCCAACGGTTGTTCGGGAATCAAGCCACGAATGGGCCCCGACTTCCACCTGACGCTGCAATACAACGTCGGGGCCGATGGTGCAGTAATCGCCAATGCGGCAGCCGTCGGCGACTTGCGCCCGGGTATCCACACTGGCTGTATCTGCAAACATTCGGACCATCGAGCTGTCTGTCTCCTTACCCTCAAAATCGGAATAATTGACCCCTGGACTTCGTTATTTCGCCAAAAAATCTTTCCTTCACCCAGCCATCTTCAGCGGATGAAAGCACTTGCGTATCATTTTCACAAGCTCGGCATTCGCCTGATGCCCTGATCGATAGGCCACCACATGCCCCTGAATGCGGCAGCCGATCAGGTGGAGGTCGCCCACCACGTCGAGCATCTTGTGCCGCACTGGCTCGTTGGCGAATCGCAGGCTATTGCCAATTGGCCCATCAGGCCCGAAAATCAGCAGATCCTCAGCCGTGCAGTGCCGGCCGATACCCGCCGCATGAAGCTGCCTGACCTCTTCTTCCAGCACAAAGGTGCGTGCCGGGGCGAGCTCGCGCGTGAAGGCCCCTGCAGTCATGCGAAAGTCATAAATCTGTGTGCCCAGCACTGGGGCGCTGGGGTAGTCAAGCGTGTAAGTCAATGCGAAAAGCGGCTCAACGGCGGGTAGAATGGTCGTCATCATGCCGCCGAAGCTCACCGTAACGGGAGTGTCAATCGTAATGACCCGGGCCGGCGACGGCTGAATTTCAAGCCCAGCCTCAGCCAGCACTTCGGTAAATGCCAGGCTCGAGCCATCGCAGCCGGGCACTTCGGGCCCATCAATTTCAATGCGGCAGTTATCAATTCCCTGCCCAGCCAATGCGGCCATGACGTGCTCGATCATCTCAACCACAGCCGGGCCGTGATGAATTGCCGTGCGCCGCTGGCTGTGCAGCAGGTGTTCAATGGTCGCCGGAATTTCCGGCCTGCCTGGCAGGTCTGATCGTACAAAAACAATGCCCGAGCCCATTTCAGCCGGATAAAAAACCAGTCGGGCATCGCGGCCTGTGAGATAGCCGCGGCCCGTTACTTCCGCTGTTCGGCGAATGGTCTGCTGAAGTGGTGGGAGAAGTTTTGCTGGGGAGTTCATTCCGGCCTCGATCCTTCCGGTTTTCACCGAATGCGGGCGGACCCGGGTACTGGTGTGTCACGCGCCGCCTCGACCCACTGACATCCATGTCCGGGAGGCGAGGGGGCGCGTTGATTACGGTTGGCCGCAGAGACTCAGCGCGTGGTGATCCAACAAGGGGTGTAGATCATCATGCCCTGCGGCTTTTATTCAGAAATATCAGTTGCCGCGAGTGGTGGCGGGCTGGGCGGCGGCAGCGGCCGGGGCAGCCGCATTACCTGTGGCAGCAGCGGGGCGAGCCTGAGTGCCGGCTACCTTGCGGTATTCCTGATTCAGGAATTGCACCACCTGCTGGGTAATGTCGTTGCGGGGGTCGGAATAAACGACCGTTCTCGACATCGCAGCCATCACCGCCTGCGGGTCAGAAGCCGTGACCGGCTCGTTTGAAACTTTCACCACATAATTCATCCCGCGCCAGGCGGCCACGCGGGCCGTCATGCTCTGGATCTCGCGATAAAGACCGGCCAGTGCTTCGGCCTCAAGCTGGGCCAGCTCCTTCTGGGCTGATTGCTGGGCGGCTTCGCCCTGAATCTTCATCTGGGTAAGCTGCTGATCGATCTTTTTAAATTCAGGGCTGGTCGGTTGCAGGCTCGACTGCTTTTCAGCCAGCGCTTTCATGTCAGTCACCAGCTTTTGCAGCTCGTTCTGCTTGGCCAGGGCCTTGGCCTGAATCTCTTCGCTGCTGAGCTTCACCTTCTCATAATTTTTAAAGACCGAATCCATATCGATCGAGCCAATAACGGCCGGCAAGCCCGGCGTTGGTCCATTGGTGGCCGGTGCAGCCGCGGCGGCGGTTCCGCCAGTGTTGGCAGCGGTGCGCTGCACACCACGATCACCCGATGCCTGCTGGGCTGATGCGACGGCTGTCATGCCCACCAAGATTACCAGAGCCAGAGTTGTCTTAGTCCGCATCTTCTTAACATCCTTGTCGTGTGAGCAGATCAGGCGACGGAAATCAGTACATCCGGATCTGAAGAAAGTCAGGTTGATTCCGTTTCGGGTCGGCAAAGCCGGGGAATCCGTGAATTTCCATGCCACGGGATTTCCCTGAGAGTGCCACTAATTTGACTGATTCGTCAAATAGGGTCAAGGTCAGTTTCCGCTTTCCTCAGGGCCTTTAAACGGAATGAATTCAGAGAACCGGATTTTATAATCAACAGATTTTGGCGGCCCATTCACAACAGCAGGCTAACCGGAAACGCCAACTTTGAAGTTGCGCTTTTAAACTCCGTTGATTCAGAAAACCGGATGTTTCTTTCTTTTGGCTGCTTTTTGGCCGCAATTCCACGACAGCAGGCTAACTCGAAACGCAAGCAAGGGAATTATTCTGAGCAATCTGTTTCATTTCTTATCCCTCACTAGCGCTCATTGAAATTGGGCATTTAGATGAATCTGGTCTCTTTGCGGCTCCAGAGGAGCCGGCTATGAATCGTTATGGCCTCCGGCCATCGAATAAGACTAGGCATTGCAATATCAGGCTCCAGAGGAGCCGGCTATGAATCGTTATGGCCTCCGGCCATATAAACCAACGATCTTTTTATTGATTTTCATTAACAGATCAAATCGCAGCGAATTTTAGGATTTCGGCAAAACGACAATTCAAAAAACGCAATTTCAAAGCTAGCGTTTCGGGTTAGCCTTGTTTTTAAATTGTGGATTATTAGGAAGATTCCCAAAAGTCGTATCAACTCCGGTTTTCTCTCTGATGTGAGATTAGGTATTGATACGACATTCAGCCTGAGTGCAATGATCAGATCTAAACTATTTAGAAATAGAATCTTAAGATTGAAAAAGTGATCCAAATGAAGCGTGATGCA
>JBILGL010000276.1:0-5915 GCA_044351075.1 Isosphaeraceae bacterium
AGCGGCGGGCCTTGGGGTTCTGGCAATCATGGGGCATGTGCTGGGCAGGCTGGCCTTCAAAAAGAAGGCGATGGTGGCTGTCGCGGCATGGGAAGAATTTCAGGCGGAGCTTGATTCACTGGATGAGAAGCTGCTGCATTGGCGTGATTCAGCCAAAAAAGCGGTTGAGCAGCAGCTGGAAGATCAGAAGGAGATGGCCGGCGAGCCGTTTGAGCGAAAATATCGTTTGGCAAATGCTGATGCCGAAGCAGCGCATGAAGACTTGATGAATGAAAATGAGCGGCAGAAAGCAGAAGCCCGGGCAGGCCACACTGCCGAATCTGATGAAATTCATAAAACCGCCAAGGCGAAGCTGGCAAAGCTGGAACAGCGAGTGGCAGAAAGCACGCAGCAGGCGGACAAGGCGCTTGAGGAGCAGAAAAAAACGGCACTTGATGCCCACGCCGCTGCCTGGCAGCAGATTCGCGAGACGTGGAAACGACAATCGTCAGAATTAAGCGGCCTGAAAACCGGCTGGCAGCTTTGGCGCAGCCGTTATGCTCCGAGGCAGTGGCCATTGCTTGATATTCAGAAGATTGGCAAGCTGCGGGCCGGTGGTCTGGGGCTGGGTGAGCTGACAATCACCCGGGATGCGTTTGCTGAACAGGCTTCGAACGATCCAGAAGTTGCAAAAGCGACTGTTACGCTTGACAATCTTCCGATAGTGAGGCGAATGCCAGGGCCGAAATCAACCCTCTGGGTGCAGGCTCCGCCGGGGCGAAGGGGAGAGATGTATGCTTTTTTGCAGCATATTGCAATTCGCACGCTGACGGCATTTCCGCCGGGCGAGGTGCGATTTACGCTGATTGATCCGGTTGGGCTTGGTCAGACATTTGCCAGTATGCTGCATCTGGGTGATTTTGAGCCGAGTCTGGTGAATCAGCGGCCCTGGTCAGAGGCTCGGGATATCGAGGCCCGGCTGGCGGAACTGACGGCTCACATGGAATTTGTGGTCCAGAATTACTTGCGGAACCAGTATGAAACGATTCAGGATTACAATGCTGATGCGGGTGAGGTGGCTGAAGCGTATCGGGTGCTGATTCTGGCGGATTATCCGCAGGGGATCAGTGATGAATCGGTGCGGCGGCTGCGACGACTCATTGAGGCAGGGTCGCGCTGTGGAATTTATGTCATCATAGGGCATGATTTATCGCTGCCGGGGCCGATTGATCCGAACCAGAGCGAGCTGCGCGGGCAGATTGACCGAATCATCTGGTCTAACGAGAAGGGGCGATGGTCGTGGATCAATCATCCGCTGGACCGGTTTGACATTCGTTGGGACAGCCCGCCCGACGCCGACACGGCCACCCGACTGGTGCGTGAAGTGGGTGCACGGGCACGGCAGGCGATGCGAGTGGAAGTGCCGTTTTCGGTGGTGGCACCGGCGGATGGGGCGATCTGGAGTCAGTCAACTGCCCGAGGGGTGGATATTCCGCTGGGGCGGGCTGGGGCAAGGCAATTACAGTCGCTGAAGCTGGGCGAGGGAACGTCGCAGCATGTGCTTTTGGCAGGGCGAACGGGGTCGGGCAAAAGTACGCTTTTGCATGCGATTGTGACGAATGCGGCGCTGCGGTATTCGCCGGACGAGCTTGAGCTTTACCTGATTGACTTCAAAAAGGGCGTGGAATTCAAGAATTATGCGACGCGAAACATGCCGCATGCCCGCGTGGTGGCGGTGGAGAGCGAGCGGGAATTCGGCCTGAGCGTGCTGGAGAAGCTGGACAGGGAGCTGACGGAGCGGGGGGAGCGATTTCGCCGGGCTGGGGTGCAGGATGTGGTTGGTTTTCGGGCGAATGTACCAGGCGAGCTGCTGCCGCGCATCCTGTTGGTGGTTGACGAATTTCAGGAGCTTTTTAACGAAGATGACCGAATTGCGTCGGATTCGGCCGCCCTGCTGGACAGGCTGGTGCGACAGGGCCGGGCCTTCGGGATTCACGCAATTCTTGGCTCGCAGAGCATGGCCGGGGCTTATGCGATTGCCCGCAGCACGATGGGGCAGATGGGTGTGCGAATCGCGCTTCAGTGTAATGAAAGCGATTCGAGATTGATCCTGAGCGAGGATAATCCGGCGGCACGCATGCTCTCTCGCCCGGGCGAAGCGATTTATAACGATGCGAATGGGCTGGTGGAAGGCAATCACCTGTTTCAGGCCGTCTGGATTTCGGATCAGGATCGAGAAACGCGGCTGGCGGCGATCCACAAAACAGCTGCGGAAAAGGGCTGGCATCGCCGTGAGCCGATGATTGTCTTTGAGGGGCAGGCGACTGGCGATCTGGCGAGAAATAAACATTTGTCGCAGGCTTTTGCCGTGCGTGGCAGTCTGCCGGAATCAGCCGTTCCTGTTTTCTGGCCGGGTGAAACGGTAACGATTTCAGACCCGCCACCGGTGCGGTTTGGGCGCGAAACCGGGGCAAATCTGTTGGTTGTCGGGCGTCAGGGGCCCGATGTGCGGGCCATGCTGGCCAGTGGTCTGCTGGGGGTGGCGGCCACCTCTCGTTCAGCCATGGTGAAGATTGCTGAATCACCCACCGCCGGCGAAACGGGGCTGGGAGATCTTGTAAAAGACCTGCCGATCAAGGTGGAGCGGATTGCTCCGGCCAGCCTGAAGGCGGAATTGACAAACATCTGGAATGATCTTCATGACCGGCAGGATGACCCTGGCAAGGCGGGTGCGCCTCTGATTCTTGTCATTAACGACATTGCCCGCCTGCGAGACTTGCGCAAGAGTGACGACGACTATGGTTTTGGCGGATTTGGTGGCGGGGCCCCACCTGCCCCATCGCCCACGAAGATGGTCTATGAAATCCTGAGAGACGGCCCGGCGGTGGGGATTCACACGATTTTCTGGACGGATAGTGCTATCAGCATGCAGAATTGTTCGGAAAGAAACAGCATGAATGAATTTGGCACGATCATTGTCTATCAGACGACTGCCGCCGACAGCACTCATTTTCTGGATAATGCTGCGGCAACCAAGCTGCAAAGGTGGCAGGCCCTGCTCGTCAGGCCGGTGGAATCGGAATCGACAAAAATCAGACCTTATGGCCTGCTGGAAGAATCGGCGTGGCGTGAGTGGCTGGGGCGCATGCAGGCATAATTCATGGATCGGCTGATATAATACAGAAACAGATCAACGGATGATTTTCAGAGGAGGGCACGACAAATGGCACAGGCGCATGCAGATCCGGATGAAATCAGGCGTTTTGCGATGCAGCTCAAGCATTTTCAGCAGGGCCTGTCGCAGCAGATGGGTGCGATCAATGGCCAATTGAATAATCTTGGCTCATCGTGGCGGGATAAGGAACACGATAAATTTGTGGCAGAATTTGAGCAGGCGGCGATGGCCATCCGCCGCTTCCTGGAATCGACGGATGAACATATTCCGTTTCTTTTGCGCAAGGCCGAGCGATTGGAAGAATATCTCGGCCAGCGCTGATGCTGTAGTCAATTTCAGATGTCAGAGATCTGACAGGTCCAGCCGCCCTTCAGCCTGAAGCTGGCGGAATCGCTCGCCCGTCCAGCGAATGCCTTCCACGAGTGGTGTGGGGGGCAATGGACCGAGGATTTTTTGCAGGCGTGTGTCGTCAAGGCTTGGTGCCACGGGCAATTGTTTTTCGCCATGGGTGACGAGTCCTTTGACATCTGGCATGGCTTCTTCGAGGGCTGCGACAAAATCAGCGATGTAAGTGACCCGGCCACGCAGGTTGAAAACGTCAGCGCCTTCGAAAGGTTTTTCGATGGCAGCCAGAAACGTCAGGGCCACGTCAGAGACATACTGAAGGTCCTGATAGCCGCCGTAGGTAATGCCGTAAGGGCGGCCGATTGAGGCGGATTTGATGGCCTTGGTCGGTTCGCTGGTCATGCCGAAGTCGCGGCCCACGCCATAAACTGTCCATGGCCGCAGGCCGATGTTGCAGATGCCGTGATCCTGCCAGTAAACCCGGGCATTTGACTCATTACAAACCTTGTAGGCGCCGTAATGAGTGACAGGGGCCAGGCGAATGTGGTCGCCCAGGCTTTCTTGCAGATCGCCGGAATCAGGCAGGCCATGCACAGCGGCCGAGCTGGCGTAAACGACGCGCTTGACGAGATCCTTGCGGGCCACGGCTGCCTCAAAAATGGCCAGCGTGCCGATGACGTTGACCATAGCGCCGCGAATGGGATTGGCGCGGCAGGGCGGCGTTTGCAGACCGGCCAGATGCAAAATATGGCTGGCGCCGACTTTATCAACGGTCGCCAGAAAGGCGGCGGGGTCGGTCACGTCGCCCTGAATCGGGTGAATCCGCTGTTTTTGCTCAGGGCTGACGAGAAGGTCGATGCGGTGCCAGTCTTCAGCGATGTCGTAAATCCAGATTTCGCCGCCCCGATCGACCACGTGCTTCGCGATCCAGGCCCCGATGCATCCATAACCGCCGGTCATCAAAATCCGCATAGCCCGCCTGCCCTCTGGTTTCGCTGCGTGCCTGTTCATTCATCAAAGGCACGCCAGAAAGTGGAATGTTCAAGAATTCGGAATGTAACAGAGATGCGGGTAATCTGCCAGAGATTCCCGATAAGCGTTATGGAAAATCAGTATTACGAACTTGCGATTTCGTCACACGCGGGCTAACCTGAATGAAATCGTCAATCGCACACTCTCCAATCAATGGTTTGCAGGTGACCATATGCACATCTCTGACGGCGTATTGTCTGGCTCTGTGAGCCTGGCCTGTGGCGCAGTTGCAGCGGCTGGCTGTGGCCTTTGTGTGCGTCGATTTCGGGCGACGGCGACGCCGGCAGACACGCCGCGGATGGGTTTGGTGGCTTCTTTCATTTTTGCAGCGCAGATGGTGAATTTTCCGCTGGGCTTTGCGCCTGTTTCCGGGCACCTGATGGGCGGCACGCTGGCCGCCTGCCTGCTTGGCCCGTGGGGCGGCGGGCTGGCGATTGCGGCGGTGCTTCTGGTGCAGGCCGTGCTGATGGGCGATGGGGCTTTGACGGCCCTGGGGGCCAACTGGCTGAATATGGGGCTGATTGGGGCGGTTGGTTCCGGTTTTGCTCTGGAATTTTTGATTCGATCGATCGGTCGGCGGCTGGGCGTGATCACGGCGGCCATGCTGGCGGCCTGGGCGAGTGTGGCATTGTCAGCGGCTGCATTTTCACTGGAACTTGCGTTTTCAACAGGGTTTGCGAATTTTTCGCAGATCTTTGTCTCGATGGTTTTGGTGCATGCGGTGATCGGTCTGGGCGAAGCGATCATCACCGGGCTGGTTTTGCGTGGCGCGTTGTGGTCTAACCCTGAATTGGTGCCACTTGAGCTGACAGGGCCGGCTTTGAATCGCTCCAGTTTTGCGGGGGCGGTCGTGGTAACGGCGGCTGTTGTGGTCTTTCTGGCTCCGCTGGCTTCGTCGTTTCCCGATGGTCTGGAATTCGTTGGTGGCAAATATGGCTTTATTGCTGAATCAACAACGTCTTACGAAGCGCCTTTGCCTGATTATTCGACACCAGGGCTGGCGGATGGCCGGTGGTCAACGGTCGTGGCAGGGCTTGTCGGTACATTGACGGTTTTTATCGCCGGCATTTTGTTTTCGCGAATCAAGCGAACAGATGCCGCAGGCAGCGGCATTGTGGCCCAGTGAATCAATCGCGGGTTATGACCATATGATATCGCCAGTCAGCCATTTTTGTTCGGGATTGAAGCGTTGAACCGGCTGCTGCGCTGCGCCATTCTGGCATGGATTTTATTGATCGCCTTTACGCCGATCACGCGGCTTCAGTGGCTTGCCCTTGAGTTGATTCTGCTGGCATTTCTGCTGGGGCTGACAGGGCTGAGCCTGGGGCGAATGATGGCTAAATGGCAGGGCGCCCTGCTGACACTGATTTTTCTTGGGGTGTTT